>NZ_JAHENT010000076.1 GCF_018609725.1 Methanohalobium sp.
ATCAACCAGAATTTTAGATGAAAAATTTGGTCGAACTCACTATTGGTCATACCAACTTACTTAAGTCCACCTGGTATATTACAATCATAGAAATTGCAGGGTTAATTCAGTAACTGAACAGTCCAGCTTTCCCTTTGATAGTGATTGTATAGAATAACAACCACCACCAGTCAAGATTAACCGAACTGGCAGATCCAACGTCAGACAGGAAAAAACTCCTATCTCCACTTATGGAGGTGATAATAATGTGTCAATGATATTCCGGTTTTCGTCCGGAGTACACACATAGGAATTTATGATATATAAACCTTATTGTTAATTATCTCGTCTATATATTTAATTATATATTTTGCAACACACATTATATGTTGCAAACATACTTAAACCTTCTCATTTACAAGATATTTATCAACGAAACAGTTGAGTGCAAACCATTCGCGGGTTTGCTAATGTTCATCTTGCAACTCCCCCCAAATGAAGGTCATAGTATATAAAATTATCGTAACTAAATAATTTAACAGGTCACAATAAAGAAACAATCAGGGAAAAAATTAAAACTACGCAACCTTTAACATATCCTGCTACATATTAAAAATAAACAGTAAATAAATGAGGTGTTAACCTGGAAAATAAAGATTCAAACCCAAGTCAAGATGGAACAGAAGAACAAGTTAGCAGAGTAAGGACACCAAACAAAAAGAAAGGAGAAGTACTTGCAATAGTAGATAGTAGACTCGGAGCCAACAGATTAAGGTTAAGGTCTATGGATGGTGTGGTACGAATGGGTCGTATTCCCGGTTCCATGAAAAAGAAAATATGGATAAGAGAAGGAGACATTGTCATCGCTGTACCATGGGATTTTCAGGATTCAAAAGCCGATGTAATCTGGAAATATACCAGGCCCCAGGTAAACTGGCTTGAAAAGAAAGGATACTTGAAAGGGAGAGTATGAGTAAAGAGTACTCCAAAAAGATAAAAAGTATCGATGATAAGCTTGAAAAAATGCGCATAAAGCGCAAAGATTCAGATTACACTAAAGTCAAAGAAGATGTATTTGACACTCCTACATTAATATCATTATACAACCTTTCAAATAAAGATATACTTTATGCATTAGGCGGAGCTATAAGTACAGGGAAAGAAGCAAACATCTTTTTTGCTGAATCCAGTGATAAGCCCATCACCCTCAAAATTTACAGAATAACAACAAGTACTTTTAGGGCAATGGAAGAATATATTCTTGGAGACCCCAGATTCAAAAACATAAGGCATGAAAAGCGTGATATCATACTGGCATGGACACGTAAAGAATACAGGAATTTAATACGTGCCCAAAACGCCGGGATAAGAGTACCTTCACCAATCACAACTGAAAAGAATATACTGGTAATGGATTTTCTGGGCGAAAATGAAATATCATACCCACTGCTTAAAGAAGTTAAACTTGACACAGAACAAGCGCACCAGATATATGAAACCATCAAAAGTTACATGAGAAAGCTTTATAAACATGGCAACTTGGTACATGGTGACCTAAGTGAATACAACATAATGATTGACCCTAATAATATTGAACCTATATTCATAGACATGGGGCAATCAGTTACCTTAGACCATCCAAAAGCAGAGTATTTTTTAAATCGGGATATCAAAAACATCACCAGGTTTTTTAAGCGTTTTAAAATCTCTGATTCCCCTGAAGATTTATCTGCTTTTGTAAGAAACTAAATAACTATATAACCAAATAAACAAGGCGATTAATCATGGTGCATATCAAAGTACCCCAAGATAGAATAGGTGCTATAATAGGTCCAAACGGTAGTGTCAAGGAAACTATTGAGCAAAAATCAGCATCCAAACTCGAAATTGATAGCGATAGTGGTTCAGTAGAAATAACCCCGGGAAATGACCCGGTCGCCGGAATGAGAGCATCCGAAACAATAAGAGCAATCGGTCGCGGATTTAACCCCGAAAAAGCGATGCAATTACTTGATGATGATATGCTGATGCTTGATGTTATAGACCTTTCTGATATGACTAGTACTTCTAAAGAGCTTAAACGTATTAAAGGAAGAATTATTGGCAAAAATGGAAAAACCCGGGAAATTGCAGAAAGTCTGATTAACGTGCATATATCTGTTTACGGAAAAACTGTAAGTGTTATTGGAAAACCCGAGCAGATACAGGCTATAAGAACCGCAATTGATATGCTGGTAGGTGGAGCAAACCACGGAACTGTGTATAGTTATCTTGAGAAAAAACGCCAGGATCTTATACAGGAAGAGCTTGAATTTCAGCCTTCAGACATTGATATAGAATAACTGAATATATTTTTATATAAAGAATTTAATTAACCATTGTATATGCGAGGATACATCAACAGGTCTGAAGTTAAAACATTTTCAATTTTTGGCATCACATTACTGGCAATCGCTGTATTATGCTATCAGGGAAAACTGTCAATTGGAAATATTTCTTCACTGCCCCTCTTTATACTTTTGCTCCTTATGCTTGCTGCAAATAATCTGGAAATACCCATTAAAACTGTGCGTACCAAAAAGATAAAGAGTATATTCAACAATGCTCAAATCCTTGAACAAATGTTCTCAGTTCCTGTATTAAAAGAACTGGAAACCAGAAAAGAACTTGTATTTAACACTAAATTAACATTAAATCTCGGCGGATTTGTTATACCCGCTTCTATGATAATATATTTATTATTCACACAGTTCAATGTTGCTGCAATAGAGATTTTCCTTGTCATGCTGGTAGCCACAGTACTACTTGCAGAATTGGTTAATGGTGTAGGCATAGTTGTTCCCGATTATATCGGACTTATATCGGTACCAATAGCACTTATACTTGCACCAGAAAACGTTGCATATGTCATATTTGTATCAAGTATTCCTGGAATACTTATTGGTACAGTTATATCGTTTTTTACAATTGACAGAGAGAAAAACGGAAGTGCATACATTAATTTCGGTGGTGTGGGTAGCTTTAAGGCCGTTTACATTATAACTTTAATTGCAGGATTAATGTCGTATTTTAATTAAGTCATTCTTCTTGGCTGTTATTTTTCTGCAACCTGTCACGCAATATTTTGGATGATGCATTCATCGACCCATAACTATGAATACCTGTTTCTGTAAACGTAAAAGGTTGAGGTGAAGTATCGATTTTAGTAGAACGCATTTTTTGAACTACCATAACAGACATAGGGGTTGGGTTTATATCATTAGTTGGCACAGTATCTAAAAAGATAATACCATCCCCAAGAAAATCATAATCATCAAATTGTTTTGTTTCAAGTCCATGTTTTTTTTCTGTAACCATTAATGAAGTGATTTTTTTTCGTTTCAGGCTTCTGTGTACATTCCTCCATGTACCCGCAGTTCTGAATTCTTCAGGATTAGAAAATACATTCAATGAATCAAAGACTACAACATCAGGTCTGTAAGAATCCACGATCTGGGTCATCTCTTCTGACGTGATTATCGACATTCCAAAAATCTCAAGATATCCGTTATCGATCGCTTCTCCTATATCCCAACCGTAACGCATAAACTGTTGTACCAGATGTTCAGCATCCTCTTCAAAAGAAAAAAACACGCATTTTTCATTGTTGCGGATTCGCTCCATAAGAATTTGGACACAGAAAGTAGTTTTTCCGGTTCCCGGTGGACCAGTTACAATAACAGAAAATCCTTTAGGAATACCACCTTCGAGAGAATCATCAAGGCTCGGTATCCCGGTGCTCATCCTTTTAATATTAACATCTATATTATTCACATCGTGTTTGGCTTTAAAACGGCTGTTATCCAGATTAAGAAGTGCCTTTTCAAGTACCAGATTTTTTGCACCCAATTCTTTTTCGTACCGTTCAAGAACACGAGATGCATTTTCACTTAAGGTAGTATGAACAGCGAGCTTGTTACGCGTCATATTAAAAAAATGGTTCTTTAAAAGTATATATAATTTGTTATTTTTTATGTACATAAACACTTAATTTTTGTTCATTCTGTGTCCATGAGATATCCCTGACCTTTAAGGAAATTACCCCTACCTCTGGTGGCTGTTACCTCACCATCCCATATAATATCTCCCCGGGAGATGGTCAATTGCGGGAAAATTCCATATAAACCGCTATAGGGTGTCCAGCCTGCTTTGCTGTGTAAAAAGTCAGAGGAAATTTCCCTCATATCCTGAGGATTTACAAGTATTAGATCAGCATCAAACCCTTCCTTAAATAATCCTTTATAATTATTTTCAAGTCCAAACCTTTTTGCAGGGTTTTTACTGGTTACATCAATTACCTTACCCAGCGGAAAAAGGTTCTTTTTAACGCCTGCCAGCATAAGAGGTAATAATGTTTCTACTCCCGGAACACCTGATGGGGCGTTTTTAATATCCATGTCTTTCTCAAATTCACGATGAGGGGCATGGTCTGATGCCACCATATCAACTGTACCTTCATTTATCGCATTAACAAGCGCCTGTACACTTTTTCGGGTTCTCAAAGGAGGGTTCATTTTGCCAAAAGACCCCAAATTATCCCATGATTTGTCTGATAAAAAAAGGTGATGTGGAGCGGACTCGCAGGTAATATTAGATTTTCTGTTTTCTTTATAGGCCTTATACTTCTGATTCCTGATAATTCCGAGTGCTTCGGAAGTACTGATATGACAAAAATGTGACTGTGTATCAAAAGAAGATATCATATCAACCGCCTTTTGAACTGCTGTAGACTCACATATATTTGGACGTGCTCTTGAATGAGATTGTGGAGACATATCATTTTTTAATAGCGATTTATTCTTCAGGCGGATATTTTCATCTTCAGCATGAATACAGGCTACAGCTTCAAGTTCTTTAATTTCTGATAATGCTTGATTAAAAGATTCTTCAGAAATATTTAATTCACCTGTTGATTCAGCCATAAATATTTCACCAAAAGCGGTCGCACCAAGCTCCCATAATCTGGACAATTCATCAAAATTATTCGTAACTCCTCCATTAATCCCGAAATCAACAATTGATTTTTTGGATGCAAGATGCAATTTTTTGTTGAATGATTTTTCATCAATTGTTGGAGGTGCTGTATTTGGATGGTCTATTACTGTTGTAATACCTCCTGCAGCAGCAGAACATGAACCTGTACACCAGTCCTCTTTACGAGTTTGACCTGGTTCTCTAAAATGTACATGAGCATCAATACCTGCAGGAAGTGTAAGTGCATTATCCGCATCTATCTCCCTGTCCACATGAGATATACGGATATCTTTGGCTATTTTAGATATCTTTCCGTTATCTATCAATACCTCTGCCGGCTGAAGACGATTGTTATAGAAAATTCTTGTGTTTTTTATCAGGATATTAGACATACAGGGAAATAATCTTGACAGTGATATATGTATTTAACTCTGGAGCAAGAAACCTCCCTGCAACAGCTGGAAGATGAGAACGTCTAATGAATATATATTTTATTATAAAAACGCTAACATTAAAAAACTTACAAATATCACCAGGACAAATTAAAAGCTATGTATCAGACGTTGCCGATACGGATTATACCCACATCAAACCAGGAAAATATACTGTGGATACTGTCTGAGAAATGCAGGTTACTGTATAATTTTGCTCTTGTCGAACGAAGAGATGCTTACTGGAACAATATCAAAGTTAGCTACAGTAAACAGCAGAACGATTTACCCTAAATCAAGGAATAGTATCCTGAATATAAGTGGGTGTATTCCAAGGTATTTTTGTCCAGTTAAAAATGCAAGAAATTAATTTATAGAATAAAATGTATCCAAATATAAAATATTAAAAAACAAAAGAGATAAAAAACATTTTTAAAATATCAATTTAAATATACTACCCATAAATACACATCAATAGCAGGGTTTGGTTGGTTAAATGGTCAGAAATGAATACAATAGAAGATTAAGCATACTAAAACAAAACATCTTGAACATGGGAGATACATCCCAAAAAGTTATCATTGATTCCACAAAAGCACTGAGAGATTTAGACCTCGAACTTGCTGATGAGACAATTGAAATGGATAATAATATAGACGACAGTGCTGAAGACATTGAAAAAAGCGCGACTCATTTATTGGCTCTACAACATCCACTGGCAGGCGATTTGAGACTCATAATTGCATCTATAAAAGTTGCAACTGACCTTGAAAGAATTAGCGATTTAGGAATCAATATTGCAGAAATCGCAAAAAGTATTGAAGGTGAGCATGTCAAACCCCTAATTGATATACCAAAAATGGCAGAAATAACCGAAGATATGTTGCAAAAATCACTTCAGGCATTTGAAAATCTTGATATTGAACTGGCAAAAGAAGCCGCTGCCAGGGATGATGAAGTGGATAAACTGTTTTACGGTACATGGATGGAACTTATCAACATGATGGTAGAAGACCCGACACTTATTACAAATGCCACACATCTGCTATTTGTACTACGTTATCTTGAACGTATAGGAGATCATGTAAGCAATATCTGCGAAAGTGTGATATATATTGCAAACGGGGAAAGAGTAAACTTAAACTAAAAGATTAAAAATCAAAGAGCGAACTCTGTGATTTTGACCCATTTTTGGATTGGTTTTTCAATCCGTTATCCTCTTCATCTGTTGTTTCTTTATTAGCGTTGTTAAATGATTCAGTTTCAGATATTTTTGAAAAATCAAACAACCCTTTCTGCCGGGAATCATAATCCAGTGTAGCTGAATCAACCCCAAATACACTAAGTATTCTTTCAACCGGTGGCAATATCTGCTTTTTTATATAATAATCTACATCCAGAGTAAGGTTATTTTCGCGGACATATTCTGGGTCTTCAGCACGGTTCACAAACAAATCATTACCTGCCACAATTACAAATGGAACTCTTTCACCGATAGGCGGTGATATACCTGTCCTTTTTTTGGTTTTTTCAATCACAGTCAGATGCGGCTGTTTGCTCTTGTAACTATCCTTTTTCTTGGAATAGAGCCTTGTCATTGTAAGGTCATCAATAACATCTTTATCTTTTTGCACATCGATGTTTCTTACCCTGTTTACTACACTCCTTACATATTCAACTGCTTTATCCACATCACCCTCTTTTAATACAAGTTCAAGAACCCTGTTCAATGTCTTTGATGTGAGTTCACACCAGTCCCTTCGAATTGTCTCCATTCCCTTGACCTTTACACTGTCTTCCCATTCATCATTTTCCTGTTCAAAAACCCATAGAGCATATCGCTTTTTTGCAAGGAATAGTCCACGTTTTGCAATAGATTCAAATTCAAGTTCCATCGGGTCAGGAAGGGATTGAGAGACTTTTTCTGCTATCTTTGTACCCACACGTTCAGCGTCTTCAAGAGATATATCATCATTATATTCAGGCAAACAATGTATAAAAACACTATCAGTATCCCCGTATACTACAGACAGATTGATAACATCCTCTGACTCTTCATCGGGCGATATTTCATCGGGAAGGTATGCTTGATTATCTTTAAGAACCACCTTACGGATATTATTATTTATGAGATCACGGGTATTCTGGATGTTTTCCCTACCATAACTTGTTACCGCATTGGCAAGTGTTAGGCTATAAAGCCGTGCACGTGCATAACCTGAATAACCGTAGAAACTGTTCAACAGGATTTTTAATGCAAGTTGTGTCGCATCGTACATCCTGTAGGTGTCCCCATCAGAAATGGATTTCATTTTCTTTTTAACTTCAGACCTCTGGTTCAGTAAAGTTTCCAGAATTGAGGGAACGATTCCTTTTAATACATCTGGATTAACAAACTCCCCACCAGATGGAGGATTTATTGTTTCACCATGAGGATGGTCATCAACGACAACAGTAGTGTAGCAGAGGTTATGAGCCATCATTATAGTGGGATACAGGGATTTGTAATCAAGTATTACAACATTATCCAGCAAGCCTTTTTTCGGCTCAAGAACTTCCCCTCCTTTTATTTCCTCACCCTGTTCATTATCATCCGGTCTATTATCGGGTTTTGGTGGAATTACACGTCCCTGTTTACCAAATTCACGAAACAGTAGATTTTCCACCATAGAACTCTGTCCGCCATCGACTACATCCTGTAAAACAGAGCCACTTACCTGAGACAAAGCTATATATTTATCAAGCAGTTGTAATTTGGTAACAAGTTCCAGTGCAAGTTCTGAATCACGTCTGGCATAATCTATAAACTTTTTAGTTTTTTCACCACCATCTTTCCAGTACTCTACCATCTGATGAGGTTCAACATCGAGTTTTTCTCTTCCAAGCAGTTCTTTGGATACATTGCGAAGTGTATAGCGTTTTAAACTAAATTGCTGTCTTATGATAGGTAATGTATCCATTACTATCCTGCCGGTAATGGATACCATTGTTCTTGTACCCAACCGTCGATATGTCATCAGCCTGCCATCACGACCCACACTGGGTACTATACTGGCTCCTTTGTTATTCAAATAATCTGCTCTGTCTTTGATATAGGGTATATCAAAGTCATTCATGTTGTATCCGACAATAACATCAGGGTCATATTCCTGAAAGATATCAAAAAACCGGGTTAACATATCTTCCTCTTCATCAAATATTTCTATATCTGATTCAACATCTTTCAGGTTTTTACATACAAGAACCAGTGTATTATTACCTTTATATTCCGGCTCAAAAGAAAGGCTTATCATGATTATGGGCGAACTTTCAGGTTCAGGCATGCCTCCTTCAGGTGGCAGGCATTCTATATCAAAAGCCAGATATTTTAATCCAATGTTTGGGATTTTATTTATTTCCTCTACATTATAGGAAGTTATTATATTGTCACATTTTACATCTCTATCATTGATAGATTCTGATGCAGGAGCAGGTTCAGCAGAAACCAGAGCCATCCCATGTAAACCCTTATCTATCATAAAACGGTTTTTGAACAATATATCGGTTTCATATACTTCTTCAATACCTTCAAGACCCTGTACATCATCCCTTATTTCTGGAACATTTTTCGGATAAAATGTAGTGATTTTAAACATCGGTTTTTTTGATTCCTGATAACCAATGGGTTCAAATCTTTGTACTGGTTCTACATCCTTGACGGTATCAAATTTGTTTTTTATAAACTGTGGCAGTGTCTGTAGATATGAGTTATCAGCTACTTTGGCATAAAAATACGGTTCAAATCCCGGTACAAAACAGCAAGCACTGCTACCGTCCTCTCCTCTACCAAAAAGCCGTACCACCGGTTCATCATTATAAATACTGTAATCTGCATCCAATATCTGAAAGTTCATAAGTTCAAGTTAATTTCATAAATGATATATATTTTGTTATCTTTTAAATCAATTAAGAATAGACACAACCCAGAAACTGCGAATTCATTATTAAAAATTTAAATATCGACCTGATTTATTCAACTGCTTCAAATTTGATTGTAAATTTTGTCCCATTGCCATTTTCAAATTCCATTATACCGTTAATTTGGTCTACAAGTGAATTTACAAGTTGCAGACCAAGAGAATCGGTTTCGTTGATATCAATGTATTCCGGAATACCATATCCGTTATCATCGACAATTAATGTATAAACAGAATCATTTTCAGTAAAACTTACATCAATTTGTCCTGATGATTTGTCAGAAAATGCATGTTTTAACGAATTGGTCACCAATTCATTGATAATAATGCCAAGCGGTATTGCAACATCCATATTTAAATAGATGTTTTTGATGTTTAGGTTCAATTCAATATTGTTGTTATTGTCTAAATATGCTTGAAACAGATAATCTGTAAGAGTTTGGATATAATTACCAAAATCAATGCTTACCATATCACTGGAATTGTACAGTTTCTCATGAGCAAGTGCTATCGAGCGGACACGGTTCTGGCTCTCTTCAAAAGCTTCAATCACACTCATGTCTTCAAAATTTGTAGACTGCAGATTGAGCAAACTACTGATTACCTGAAGGTTGTTTTTAACACGGTGATGGATTTCTCTTAACCGCAATTCATTGGCTCTTTTCCTTTCTGTTATATCCCTTTCTATAGCAAGTATATAATACTGGTTTTCAAGTTCAAAATATTCAGCACTTACCTCCACCCAGAAAACAGTTCCGTCCTTCTTTTTGTGGGTAATTTCTTCATTAAACCATCTCTGGTCAAGTACACGCTGTACTAAAATTGGGAATTTTTGAGCTGCATCTTCCGTTTCAATATCTATTATATTGGAACCTATAAGTTCACTGACTGTGTAGCCATGCATATTTGCAGCTACCTTATTAGCTTCTATGATATTACCTTCAGTATCTATTATAAAAATGGCATCACCAGCGTTTTCAAAAAGGAGCCTGTAACGTTTTTCACTCATTTCCAGCGACTTTTCAGTGTTTTTTCGTTCTGTAATATCATTTCCTGAAATTAAAATACAGGTTACCTCATTGTCATCATTTTTTACAATTCTACCATTCCAGGCAATAATACGCTTTTCAAGATTCCTATTTACAATTGTGGTCTCAAAATATTCAATTAAATTTACATTTTCCTGATAAATCATACCCTTGATAACCTTATCTAATTCCAATGCATATCTTTTCGGTATAAACTCAAACAATGTTTTACCTTTTAATTCATTTTTACTGTATCCCAGTATTTCGCGTCCAGTTCTGTTTACAAGTTTAATACTAAAATCAGGGTTAAGTGCAATAATAATAGAACCTGCTATGTCCAGATAATTTTGTGCTCTATCTTTCTGAATTTTAAGTTCCTGTGTCCGTTCCTCTACACGTTTTTCCAGCTCGTCATGCATCTGCTGGAGCTGTTGTTCATACTGTTTACGTTCGGTTAGATCAAGGATGTAGCATATGGCACTACTTATATTCCTGTCTCCATCTTTAGATAAGGAACAGGACATTAACGCGTAGAACTTTTCACCGGATTTTCTTTCCATTTCAATTTCGAATTTTTGGCTGTTAGAACCATCAGATGAATTATTAAGATGGTTTGAAAGATTACAGTGTTTGTATGCAGGTACGAACTGAGGCAGAGTTTTCCCCAATACTTCATCTTTACTATAACCAAAAAGATGTTCAGCACCTTTATTCCAGCTTACTATTTTCTCATTGGAATCCAGAGTAATTACAGCCTCATGCAACTGGTCAAGTATCTGAGCATGTTTTTTGAAATCTTCCTCCCTTCTTTTTAAGTCCCTGAACAGAATATCGTAAGGTCTGTAAAATCCTGTATCTATGATAGCCAAGAATATAAAGTAAAACGAAAACAATTTGAAGTAGTGACCTAAAATGTTTAAAATTCCGTAAACATCAACGTAGAGAGTAAATGTAAATTCAGCAATAATGGTCAAAAATATGGATAAGGCTAGCAGGTTCTGCACATATACACTAAAATACCCTCTGTATCTGTACAAAAGAATTAATGACCCAAGTAGTATTATTGAGATGATGTATTCACTTATTATTTTAAATACTGTAAGACCTACACCTTTTATATAACAATCAGGGAATATTCCCCAATGGAAAATAGTTAAAAGCAGAATGAATGATACTACTGCAAATAAAAGAAAAACCACTCTATAATCGGTTTTTTTGGACAAATCCAATTTTATACTTTGTTTAAATTTGCTTACAAAAAAAACCGGCGCCAACAGTAAAGATATACTTTCAATATATCTTGCAGTTACCCATACTTGTGTAGCTAAATTTGCCCCTAACGAGGAGAACACACCCATATTTTCATACGAAAGGGTATGGAGAATATCAAAACCGGCTACAAAAAAATATGCTATTCCTATAAAAATAAGGTAATTGCTTTCAAGAAAATGTTTTGATTTTAAAACCAGTATAAAAACCATTAAAGCTATCAGGATACTAAAAAGTTCAACAAGAACATGAAAAAGCAGATAATTGGATAGACTTATAAAGTACAATGACCCGAGTACCAATATCCAGAGAAAAAGTTTTTCATAACTGATTTTGCCAAAATCAAGTTTTTTGAGCTGAGAGATTATATCCGGTTTCATAAAATAAACTTATAAGTTTTTGATGATTTAACACTAAAACTATTCATCTTCTATTACATTTAACCCCTAATATAGAATTGAAGTGATATATTCTTGTCTATCTTTATTATTTTATAAAAGCATTATGTGATGATTTCATCTATTTTTTAAGTTTATAAAATAAGATAAAATATAATATACAAAAAAACATCTGTTATATTATGTACAATGAATTCGAGTTTGCGGGAATTATACCAGACATTACCATTGGCAGAAAAGAAATTAACCTGATAACCGAAAAATCTAATTATGTGGTTGCGGAAACAAAAAAAATCTACCAGCATCGAAAAAACGGCAACTATTTTCATTACAGATATTTGATTTCTGTTGAGGACTATAGTGATGGAAAATGGAAAATGGAATTATATCTAAATCCGATGCCTTCATCTCTGAAAAATCAGTATCAAAACTATCCGGTCAGAATTTCCCACAAATTTATCAACGCTCCCAGATACAGTGATAAAGTTGATGCTTTTATTTCCTACATAATCCTTGTTGCAAGTTGCATAAAAGATATAGATGCAAATATTGACAGTTATCTGGATTCTTACTCTGATACCGAAGGAAAAACGATGTGGGAACTTTTATATCCTATTTTAAATATCAAAAATGTGTAACCTGCAACATGAAAGTTATAAGTTTCCTAATAGCATTGATTACCTGATTTTTCCAGTTGGTTTTATTTCCTTTCTACTGTTTTATATTTTTGCGATTCGAAAAATAAATTTAAGTTCTGGAAAAACTAATAGATAAAGTCAAAGGATTGATATCCTACATGTTAATGTTTTTCCATCGTGGGGGAGGAAATGGTTAACAATAATAAGTACAACTCAAAAGATTGTGAACTACCATTTGGCTAAATACCAAGTGGCTTCAGAAGGAGTTTACTCCAAAGAGTCTTATCCTTCTCGGATGGTTCACACACCCACTATCGGTTATCCCTGTAAGGGAATCACCGACTACTTTTCTTAATATGTTCAATGCTCCATTAACATCAGCATTGAGCAGTTTATCAGTAGAAGACCGGAACAATCCTCTCTTGACTCTTTTACCCATGTATTTTTCATGTTTTTCAATAGGTTCTAATGCAAGAGCATCAGTTTTACTGGTATATGCTTCATCAACCTCTATATAATTGATACCGTAGTAATCACATTTAGACCTAATTTTCTGTTTGAATTTGCCAAAAGGTATAGTCTGAAAGGTCTGATTGTTCTTTTTACCCATATTGGAATTCTGTTTAATGTTTTTCAGTTCTCCGATTATGATATTGCCTATATTATATTCTATACAGTGTTTAATGATATAATTAACACTCTGGTTCATGAAATCATTGAGTTTGTTTTTCCTTTTCTCAAACAACCAGTTCAGTTTCTGACCCGATTTTATACACTGTTTATCATATACAGACTGCAACCTGCTTTTGACTTTGTTCCACCAACGGTTATAAGACTTTAAACCCCTGCCTTCTATGATGAAAGCAGTCCCATCGGTATCCACACAGGTTGCAAAATTGTTTACTCCCAGGTCGATAGACAGATGTTTATTGTAGTCTACATTGACTTTTTCTCCTTTATCTCTGTAAACGTATTCTATCTCAAACCATTGTCCGTTATATTTGGGTATAATCCGTACTTCTTTAATGTGTTTACCGGTTATGTTTTCAGGTAACTTGAAATGTAGGTATCTCACACCATAATTCTTGTAGAAATCCCTACCCATAGACAACCTGATATTATCATCATAGATTTTGAACATATCCTTTGGAAAAATACATACAAACTTACCGTCTTTGGGCAGGTATTCAGGCATCTTCACAGGTCGGTTGTAGTCACCCTTTTTTCTCTCACCCAGAATCCTGAAAAACGATTTCATATTCCTATCCACTACCTTCATGGTCTGCTGTGCAACCTGTGAAGGCATCATCCTGTAATTCTCATTGTCTTTTACCAGATGATAAGCAGATTCATGGCTAAGGTACTTTCCATTCTCAAAATAGGATTGTCTTGTAGTGTACAGCGTGAAATTGTACAGGTTTTTAGACAATTTAGTAATCCTTTTCAAGACTTCATATTTCTGCTTATCCGCTTTGATATGGTTTTTCTGGGTCAGATACATTTTGCTATATATTTTTAATTAAATCACTTAAACGTTTTCGTTGGTTATTACAGGACATGGATTATGATAGAAACAATCACAACAAAGTATTTGTTAATGTATCATATCATATTTGTCTGTAAATATCACAGAAATGCATTAATGGGATTTGAAGATAGTTTAAAAGATATCTTAATTACAATTGCATCAAAATCAGATTTTGACGTTGTAGAAATGGAATGCGACAAAAACAATTACAGAATATATACGCAGTCAAGGTTGACATACAGATTAGACGGTATTCATCCCTTTGTTTCATTTTGAAGAAATGAAACTCGCATTAAATCTACGATTTGATGCGATGCTAAAGACATAAGGGTTTCCTACCTTCCATTATTATAAAAAAAGAAAGAAGTGGTTAAGCAACCTTTTGTTCAATCAGAAATTTTACAAAATCTGGGCTTAAATTTGTTTCATATTTCATATTTTCAAGGATTTCATTTTCTGAAAATCCCTTATCCTTTAGATCTTCTATTTTGTTGTACACATTTTCAGAAACTTCAGAGTATTCATTTATATCCTTTCTATGACCCCAAACATCGCCTTCAAGCAACTCAATGCCCTGCATGTCCAGAAACATTTTTGCAGATTCTGATAGCGTCTGTTTATATGATTTTGATAAATGTATTGCTTTAAGATTCGGGCAACTGGACACTATCGAGAAGACATCTGTGTTGGATGGTCTAAAAGCTATATGTATTATTTCGTCTTTGTCATTCAGGTCTTTTATTTCATCTTTTGTACTAACTACTCGAATTTTCATGATATCCCTTACTACTACTTTTTGATATCTTTAATCTTTAATAAAAAAATTTCAGATACCACATTCCAATACCAGTTATACTATCTTAAAAATTTATCTATTTATTCGCAAATAGAAATTATTTGATAAACCATACAGATTTTTGAAAGCTTTAAAAATGAGCGATATACAGATATGGAGAATGAGGGGAAAACTCCATATCTGTGATAAATACAGCTTTGCTGGAAGTGGGTTTCATCATCCTAAAGGTAGGAGACAAACCGGTTTTTATGTCTGCCCAATCTGTGAAATAACAACACATACACAGATTAACCGGTATTTGCTAATTAACCTTCTACCATAAAGGCAGATTTTTTAATATTGACCCACTGGACATATATTACCGTTAAATGATATATAATATTTATTATTTGTTTTCCAGCATCCAAAAGTTTATGATGTAGGCCTTGGTATTGAATTTTTTACTAAAAGCCAAATCATCAAAATAAATTTTGATACCATGAAAGGTTTAACCCATGACAATAACGCAAATAATTTTAGAGAAAAAATGTAGTTTAATGCCCGGAGCGTGACTCGAACACGCGGTCTCCAGATTTCTCAGGAGATTTAAGACGCCTGTTATAAACATCCCTATGAGTCTGGCGCCTTGACCTGCTAGGCCATCCGGGCATACAGGTTTTATATTATAAATCCGTCATAGAGCGTTACGACTGAAAGAACTGAAATTATATGAATGTTTGGGTTCTGAAGTACTCCAATGGATAAATCCGTTGGGTTCTGTTGTCGCCATCCATCCTGACGTTGCCACTTGAGGGGCACCAGTACTCCCTTACGATGCATCTCTGTCTGCACCGTATCGTTTGTGCTCGACACCAAGTAATACTTGGATGGAACTTGATGATACACAAACAACCGACTGAACAATATCTTATATCAGGCAGCTTGTTCAAAGCAACTGTACACTGAAGGCATTGTTGTATCTATAGAATTATATATGCTATAACACAATTAAAAATTGATGGTTAAAAACAGTAAAAACAAAACGTGAAATAAAAACACAATTTATAAACCAATAATTATTAAACATAACACTACATCCAATATAAGAATACAGGAAGTTGTAATAAATAATCTAACTTGCACAATATGAAGAGGTAAAAATATGGTACTGGAAGTAAACCTTATATCAGCTAGAACTGCCTGGCAGGGTTCTTTTCTTGAACATAAGATGAATGATGCATATTTTAATGAATGTGCCTATTGTGAACTGAATTCAAATGACTTTAGCAAACTCGATATCAATGAAGGAGACTACATAAAGGTAAAAACCAACTATGGAGAAGTTGTAGTTTATGCTAAAATAAATGATGACAATCCAGAAAAACTGGGCCACATACCCATGGGTCCATGGTCCAATGCTGTCCTGAACCCCGAAACTCATGGATGCGGTATGCCGGGTTTTAAAGGTGTGAATGCTACTATTGAACCTACCGAAGAAAAACCGCTCGATTTAAAGTCGTTAATCAGAAGCTACTGTGAATAATTTACAATTATTAAAAAGGAGAGAAGATACAATGGCAGAAGTAATAAAAGACGCAATTTGTTCTTTCTGCGGAACACTGTGTGATGATATCACAGTTACAGTTGAAAATAATAAAATTACCAATGCAGAACGTGCCTGCATTCTCGGTCAAAGCAAAATGGTTGGAATGTTTGAGCACGGGAGAATCGAATCCCCGATGATAAGAAAAGATGGTGAACTCGTGGAAGTATCCTATGATGAAGCTATAGGAAAAGCTGCTGAAATACTGGTAAATTCCAACCGCACTCTTTCTTATGGATGGGCATCAACATCCTGTGAAGCCATACGAGAGGGAATCCAGCTGGCAGAAGAGACAAGGTCTGTAATTGATTCAACGGCTAATGTGTGCCATGGTCCTTCTGCTCTGGCAATTCAGGAAAAAGGGCTCCCTGCTGCAACTGTAGGTCAGATGAAAAACCGTGCCGATGTAATAGTATTCTGGGGATGTAATCCAGTGCACGCCCACCCGAGACACATGGGCAGATATTCATCCTATGCCAAAGGTTTCTTTACACCAAAAGGAAGGAAAAACAGAAAAATAGTTACCGTCGATGTCAGAAATACCGATACCGCAAAACTTTCTGATAAATTGTTACAGGTCGAGCAGGGCAAAGACCTATTATTATTAACTGCTATCAG
>NZ_JAHENT010000077.1 GCF_018609725.1 Methanohalobium sp.
AAGATGATTTCAAACTCAAAATCGACTACGGTTCAAGATACACTGGATTAACTATATTGAAGAACAACAGAGATGTAATCTGGTTAGCTCAGATCCATCACAGAACTGATATTAAAAAGAAACTGGATGATAGGAGGAGTTTCAGACGCAGGAGAAGATCTAAAAACTTGAGATACAGGAAACCAAGATTTAATAACAGAAGAAGGCCTGAAGGATGGTTACCGCCGTCTCTGCAGAGCAGAGTGGACAATATACAATCATGGGTTAGAAAGTTAAAAAAACTGATTCCTATCAATTCAATATCTTATGAAAACATCAAATTCGACACTCAGTTGATGGAAAACCCTGAAATCAAAGGTGTCGAGTACCAACAAGGTACTCTACAGGGTTATGAAGTCAGAGAATATCTGCTTGAAAAGTTCGAAAGAACCTGTGTATATTGCGGTAGACAGGATGTACAGTTAGAGGTAGAACACATCGTACCGAGAAGTCAAGGTGGTTCTGACAGAGTCAGCAATCTGGCAATTGCATGTCATGATTGCAACCAGAACAAAGGTAACATGACAGCTGAAGAATTCGGTCACCCTCAAGTGCATGAAAAAGCCAAGAAATCCTTGAAAGATACAGCGATTGTTAACTCTACAAGATGGAAGGTCCTTGATGTATTGAAGGGTATTGGTTTACCTGTAGAATGTGGAACAGGTGCTTTAACAAAAATGAACAGGATAAAACTGAACCTGCCGAAAGATCATCACTTCGATGCATGCTGTGTTGGAAAATCTACACCGGATGATCTTAAATTAAAAGCAAACGAGGTTCTGTATATCCACGCTAAGGGGAGAGGCAGTTACAAGAGATGTAAACTGGATAGATATGGTTTTCCGAGGAAAACCGCACCCAGAATCAAATACTTATTTGGTTTTCAGTCCGGAGACATCATAAAAGCGATAGTTGAAGATGGAAAGTATAAAGGCACCTGGAAAGGTGCAGTCGCATGCAGAAGCAGTGGATATTTCGATATCAAAAATGGTACTAAAAGGATTGCACAGGGTATAAACCACAAATATTTCAAACTAGTACAGAGGTTCGATGGATACACTTATCAATTAGACAGAGTTAATTTAAATCCAAATATAAATACCGATGGTCGCAATTCCCCCCACTGTTAAAACAGTGGGCTTCCTTGCGACGTTTCTCGTGAATTCACGATAACTAAAAAACCATCTAATACAAAATATCCGACAGAGATGGGTATAGTGAGGTCACAAATCAGAAAACTAAGCTGGAAGTTCCAAGAAACATTCGGATACATAACCAAGTTCAAGAGAGAACAGGTTCTAGGTCTGGAGAAAACCCATTACAATGATTCTGTTGCAACCTGTTGTAACGAGAACAACCTGAATATACAGCTTTCTGATGTAGTATATTACAAGAAACATGTAAGTAAAGGTGATTATCAGCAGACAAAAGGTAGCAGATTCGAAAATGAAATGGTGAGGGAAAGGGTTACATACCAGATAGGAATGAACCCCTTAGACCTAGGGATAGAGAAATAAATGATTTTAATTTGTAATTAATTGTTGCTTATAGTTCCTTTTTTAATTCTAATATTTTTGTAACAGGTGTAGACTGGTTTATATAATACTGGAACAGTTCTTGACCCCATATCAGGGCGCTTTCATCAAAACTCATAATATACTGGAGATCAAATCTTTGGTCTTTATCAAAGAAACATAAAAATACAAATCGGTCTGTTATAGCGGCTGCTGTTAGCTTTATATTTCCGTTGGATATGTGAAGTTCTGAATTGCTCATTTTCAGAAATTCTTCTGTATTTTCTCTGAATTCATTTTTGAGTTTCTCAAATGTTGATTCTGTCAGAACTATGGATATGTCTGTACCTTTTTTTGCAATTTCAAGAAATAGTGAAGGATAGCTTGGATGGAAACAGGATGAAATAGCCATTATATTGTTTGATTTGTACATATTGTCAATAACTTCCTGAGGAAGTTCAAACATATGGTTCAGGTCGGGCTGGATGAGTGTGCAGTGCCCGAGTTCTCCTATCCTTTTTAAAAGGTGATCTGGAATAGCACTTAAATCACGGGATGCCCAGTATTCAAGGTTTTCTTCAAATACATTGACAGTATCCAGAAGAGGCTGCATATTTTCAACGATAATTTCTCCGATATCTGATAATTTATAAAGCTCTGTATCATGTTCATAACTTATCAGTTGTTTTTCCTTCAATATCTTTATCTGGGGCAGTATAGACGTAGAAGTAACATTAAGTGAGGTCTTTATATAATCGATATTTTTCGGGTTATCGTTCAACAATAAGAGTAGTTTCTTCCTTTTATCAGAAAGAAATATGACATCTAATAATGATTGCTTCATTTCAAATCACTTAATGTGTTGAGATATTTTATAATATTTTATAAAACGTTTGTTATCCGATTCCTATCATCCAACACGTTATAACCAAATAGTAGATGTTTATATAAAACTTTTGGAGCAGACCTACAGAATTATTGGTAAAACTTTAATTTTTGTAATGTTTTCGATACAAAAGGTGCGAACAATCCGAAACAGTACCCGATGTAATGGCTTAATATATTGATTTTATTTATATTAACCGGAAATAAAGACAGAAAAATCACAATTATAAAAACAATTATTGTCATAAAAATATACAAATTAGTGAATATATCTATAAACTTATTTTTAATTAATGATTTTTTAATATAAATTTCCAGTAGAGTCCTTGATGATGTTATTAATTCTTCCAGCTCGTTTTTGTAAAAAACTGCTGTAAATAACAGCATAAAAAAGAAAATTAATATAAACTCCAGATTGACAGTATATACAATCTGATATTTGAGGATAGTTATAAAAACTGTAAACCCGAAAATAAAAGCAGGAATGATGTTTCTGAAATAGAGGTTACATTGTTTTTGAATGTAGGTATATACTGTGTACAAAAGGTATGAGACCAACGCGGCAACAATACCTGAAAAACCAAATGTGTTTTTATACTGAAAACTTATGATGTTGCTGAACGATATCAATAGCGGTAATATCCCGAATATTAGAAACATATCAGTATAAAATTGATACCTGTTATCATGGAATCTGAAAATAAGAGAAATTAATAGGTAATACGGGATAAGGTTTTGCAGAAAATGCAGAATATTACCATGGGCATAATTTTAAAAATAGATGGGAATCAATTCAGGATTTGAAGTACGTAGTATAAACCATTCATTTTACGGACTAAAAAAAACAACAGTCAAAAAAAGAGGTATGACAACAAAAAATATGAAAAAATCGATGAACAAATCATTATTTAATATAGTGTAATCCATGTCCTCTCCACTCGTTTTTGGTTTATATGTCATCATACATTTGGTATTATGCCAGTTGCTTATTTAAAGGCTTTAGTGGCATAAAACAAACCCTGAGTACCACAGACTGACCCTATAACCTTTACTACTTCAAGTATTTCTTCTTCAGTAGCACCTGCTTCTCTGGCGTGTTCTGATAAGGCTTTAACTCCATCGATATCTCCATTACCGACATCAAGAGCCATGGCTATTAGCAATTTTGTCTTTGCAGGTAAAGCTCCATCAGTCTGGGTTTCTGAAAAATTTTCCAGCAGATTGGCTGCATATTTGGGATCTTTTTCTTTAAGTATTTGAAGAAATTCTGGTAATTCCATATTTTCCATTGTTTAATCCCCTTTTTATGGTTATTTTCTTATTGCTGGTTGTGTATAGCCCTGATATAACTTATTAAGGATAATATGAACAAAATAATTATAAATATTTTAGTTAAAATCTTATTATAAATTTAGTACCATTCTTTCTGTCCAATACGATTTCACCGTTTAACTGTTTTATAAGAGTATTTATTAATTGTAATCCAAGTGTGTCAGGATTTTCTATATCAATATTATCGGGGATTCCTTTTCCGTTGTCTTCTATAATTAAAACATAACAGTTGTTACTGTAAAATTTTATGTTAATAATCCCATTATCATCTGAAAACGCATATTTTAAAGAATTTGAAACTATTTCATTGACAATCATTCCAAGAGGAATTATAGTATCAATACCTAAGTGAAAGTCCTGCACATCAACGTTAATTTTGGTGTTACTATTGCTATAAAGGTCATTTAGATTTTCAGCAAGGTCTTTTATGTAATCATTTAAACTTAGGTTGTTTAATTCTTGAGATTGATACAGTTTCTGATGAACCAGGGACATCGAAGCGACACGGTTTTGGGTATCTCTGAATGCATTAATAACATCTTCATCATCAAAATTTTCAAATTGCAGGTTTATTAAACTGTTTATAATCTGTAAATTGTTTTTAATCCGGTGGTGAAGTTCCAGTTCCCGAATCCTTTCATTTTTTCTGATTTGTTCTGTCTGTTCGCTGACACGTGTTTCAAGTTCATCATTTATATTTTTTAGTTGCTCTGCATATTTATTAATTTCTTCCTCAGCTTTTTTTCTTTCAGTAATATTTCGTGCAATACTAAGTATGGCAGGATTTCCTCTGTACAGAACCAATGTTGAATTTACTTCAAATGGTACCTTTTCATCATTTTTTGTGAGTTTAACGGATTCAAACTTTAGTTGTTTATTATTATTTATGTGACTAATTTTATCTATAGTACTTTTTTCATCTTCGATATCAGAAAGTTCAGCCACATGTTTGTTGATTAATTCTTCTTTTGTATATCCCAATACATCGACAGCATGTTTATTTACATCCAGCAAATAACCATCTAAATCATGTACAAAAACAGCATCATTCATACTGTCAAAAAGATTGTAATACTCGTCAATAGTTCTTTGCAGTTTTTCCTTTAGTTCTTTGTATTCAGTGATATCCTGTGCCACTCCATACATTTTAACAGGTTTACCGTTATCGTCTCTTTCCACTTTCCCCATTACTTTAAGATGCTTTACTTCTCCATCATTCTGTCGGATTATACGGTGCTCAATATCATAGGGTTTTATACCCTCAAGTGCATCTTTTTGGGCTTTTTTAATAAAAGGTAAATCATCAGGATGTGCAATTGTTGCCAAATGGTCTATTGATATGACATTTCTTTTACTGTTGTCTTTACATCCGTGTATGGCACGCCATTCATTTGAGACTATTAATTTGTTATTTTCAATGTCCCATTCCCATCCACCTGTATGGGTGAGTGCTTCCGCTTCGGATAAAATCGTTTCATTTTTTTGTAAATCTTCATTTCTTTCCTGCAAGTAATTTATCTGCTGTTGGCATTTTTTTAAATCTTGTATAAGTTCCTGTTTTGATTTGTTTTGATATTCTTCCTGCATTCTAACTTGCCTATACATTGTATAAATATAATATTATTTAAATGGTCATCAAATTATAAGAAAAATGTTAAGTGAACCAGTTAATGTTTAATTTATTTATTTGTTACATTTTTAAATAAAACTGCATGGCTAAATCTGATATTAATTCTTGATTGTGGAACAAATCCATGATTTCTGGCAGAATATACTATTCTGTCGAAAAAACGTTTTCTTACATGCAACTTTGGTTCAATCACCAGCAAATTACCTTCTGGTTTTACAATGGTTCTCAACTCTGTGAAAAAATTATCGATGGCGGGAAGTTCATGGATGACATAAAAAGCCAGTACAAAATCCACTTTTTCTGAAATACCTATACTTTCAGGTTTGTTCTGATGTATTTTAACCCTTGATTCAAGACCCTCTTTTTTGCACTTTTTTTCCAGTATTTTAAGCATTTTTTCCTGAAAATCTACCGCGATAACTTTCCCGTTTCTACCTACCATTTGTGCCATATCAATTGTGTATGTACCGGGTCCGCATCCAAAATCCATAACTTTTTGTCCGAGTTCGACATAATTGTCCAGAATTTGTTCAGGTTTATGTATCGATTTACGGATTCTGTTATCCAGTGCAAAATAGAGCCACCACGGACATACTTCAGAGTACATCATATTCTAATTAAGATTTGCAGGGATATAGGATTATTGTTTATATACTGTATCTATAATAAGTACTTATAAATACTTGAATTAGAAATCTTTATAAAGGGAAGTTGAGCAACCATCTTAGATTTATTGTTATAAGGGGATGTGTAGAGAAAATGCAATTAAAAGACCAGACAGCCGTTGTAACAGGTGGAGGTAAAGGTATAGGTAAATCCATCTGTCTTGCACTGGCAAAAGAGGGAACAAATATAATTCCAGCTGCCAGAACTGAATCTGATATTGAAGAAACAAAAAAAGAGGTAGAGGAAATCGGAACACAGTCAATGGCAGTAAAGACAGATGTAACCAAAGAAAATGATGTAAAAAATCTGGTATCAAAAAGTATCGATGCGTTTGGTGGTATCGATATATTTGTAAACAATGCAGGAGTGGGTCTAAGGAAGCCGTTTGTTGAAACATCAATGGACGAATTTGAAAAAGTAATAGAGGTCAATTTAAAGGGTGTTTTTCTGGGTATGAAACATGCTCTCCCGCATATGCAGTATAATAATTCCGGGAAAATAATTAATATCTCTTCAGGAGCAGGGAAATCTGGTATTCCAGAGTTATCTGTTTATAGTGCATCAAAATTTGGTGTCATTGGATTGACCGAATCTACTGCACGTGAAGTGGGAAGTAATGTTCAGGTATATGCTGTGTGTCCGGGTGGTGTGGATACTGATATGTACCGGTCAATGTTTTCGGGCAGACCGCATCTAAAGCCTGATGATGTTGCAAAAAAAGTTATAGAATTATGTATGCCTAGTACAAATATACCATCCGGGTCATCGGTTGAAATCTATCGATGACTTGTAGGGGAGGTGGGTAAGATGTTTAAAGACAGAACAGATGCAGGTAAACAACTTGCAAAATCGCTGGAAAAGTATCTTGATGAGGACGTTCTGATACTGGCGATTCCCAGGGGAGGTGTAGAAATAGGTTATCAGGTAGCTAACTATCTTGATGCAGAATTATCGTTGCTTATTTCCAGAAAATTGCCTTTTCCTTATAACCCTGAGGCGGGTTTTGGAGCAGTTACAGAAGATGGGAGTTCATTCATCAATGAAATCGCCGCAAGAGAACTATCAGAGGAGATGATAGAACAGATAAAAAAGGAACAGGTAGATGAAATTAAAAGACGAATAGAAATATTGCGAAATGGTGAATCTCTGCCTGATATGAAAGGTCGGACTGTAATAATTACAGATGATGGTCTTGCAATGGGTTCTACAATGAGAGCTTCTGTCAAACTCTGCAAAAACAAAGGTGCAGGTAAAATTGTGGTAGCAGTACCAGTCGCGGGAAAACAGGTCGCTGATATGATAAATAAAGTTGTGGACGATATTATTGTACTTGATATTCCTCCCTTTTTCCATGCAGTGGCACAGGTCTATGAAAACTGGTATGACGTATCTGATTATGAAGTTATTGATATAATGAACAAAGCCAAAAAATGAATTAATAAATAGGAGGTAGATAATAATGGAGAATATAGAGGTAACAAGCAGTGCATTCAAACATAATGGAGAAATCCCGAAGAAGTATTCCTGTGACGGAGAGGATATAAATCCGGATTTACAGTTTAGTAATGTACCGTCGGGAACAGAAAGTCTGGTACTGATTATGGATGACCCTGATGCACCAATAGGTACATTCACACACTGGGTTGTATGGAACATAGACCCGTCATCGAGCATAAAAGAAAACAGTGTTCCTGGTGTACAGGGAGCAAACAGCTTTGGAAAATCATCCTATGGTGGACCCTGTCCACCTTCAGGAACTCATAGATATTTCTTCAAAGTTTATGCTCTTGATACAAAACTTGATAAGAGTGAAGGTGCGACCAAAAAGGAAATTGAGAAGGCAATGGAAGGTCATGTTGTTGGCAAAGGGGAGTTAATGGGCAACTACAGCAGGAAATAAATTCTATCGGGTGGTATAAATGAAAAAATATGATGTTGTTGTTATTGGTACAGGGGTTG
The DNA here is from genome assembly GCF_018609725.1 of Methanohalobium sp. Lineage (GTDB taxonomy): Archaea > Halobacteriota > Methanosarcinia > Methanosarcinales > Methanosarcinaceae > Methanohalobium. The sequence goes on from NZ_JAHENT010000077.1 coordinate 8,026, forward strand.
CAGGTTCTACTGTAGCCCACAAATGTAATTCCGCAGGTAAAAATGTGGCTGTCATAGACCACAGACCCTTTGGAGGCACCTGCCCGTTAAGAGGATGTGACCCCAAAAAGGTTCTTGTCGGAGGTGCTGAACTGGTCGACTGGAACAATAGAATGAAAGAAATTGCTGGTCTGGATAGGGATACAACTATAAACTGGACATCTCTTATATCTTTTAAAAGGACATTCATCCAAACATTTCCTGATATGATAGAGAAAAATTTCACCTCTCATGGTATTGATGCTTATCATGGACTTGCCTGTTTTTCTGATGAAAAGACAATAGAAGTGGGTGATGACCAGATAGAAGGAGATTATATCGTAATAGCAACCGGTTCAAAACCCAGAGAATTGAATATACCCGGTGAAGAGCATATAATAAAAAGTGATGAGTTTATGGAATTGGAAAACCTGCCAGACAATATAGTGTTTCTGGGAGGGGGGTATATATCCTTTGAATTTGCTAATATAGCCGCAAGATCAGGATCAAAACCTTTAATCTTGCAGAGAGGAGAACAGCCTCTTAAAACGTTTGATTCTGATATGGTCGATGTAGCCGTGGAAGCATCAAAAGATGCAGGCATAGACGTTTTAACTGGTCACAAGGTCACCAAAATCGAAAAAAAGGGTGACCAGTATGAAGTGACAACAGAAAATGAAAAGCAGAATACGTTTACTACTGACCTTGTGGTTCATGGTGGTGGAAGGTCTGCTAATATCGATGAACTTGGATTGGATAAAGGTAATGTCGAGGTTCACAAAAAAGGTATAGCAGTTAATGAATACATGCAGAGTCTTTCCAATCCTAGAGTATATGCTGCCGGTGATTGTACAGAAGAGGGACCCCAGCTAACACCTGTTGCAGGTATTCAGGCTGATGCAGCGGCTGAAAACATCATCAAAGGAAATAACAAACAAGTGGATTATACAGGCGTACCAGCGGTAGTGTTTACACTGCCTCCTCTGGCAAGTGTAGGAATCACCAAAGATGATGTCAAAGATACCCATGAGGTAATTTATAATGACAGAAGCAGCTGGTACTCCTCAAAGAGACTTAATTTAAATCATGCGGCATCCAAAATAATTATCGATAAACAGACTGATAAGATACTTGGAGCTCACATTCTCGGACCTGAGGCAGAAGAGGTCATAAATATATTTGCAATGGCGATGAGATACGGTTTGAATGCGAGTGATGTAAAGAATGCGTTGTTTACCTATCCGAGTGTATGTTCAGACATCGAACATATGATGTAAATACATGTTTTTAAATTAAACCTTTGTTCTATTTTTTCTTTTTTATAATTAAT
>NZ_JAHENT010000078.1 GCF_018609725.1 Methanohalobium sp.
TCAGTAGTAAATATTTGTTTGGTTATACTCAGAAATTCAGTTAAATAACAGAAGATTTTTAAGTGTTAACAGATATATACAGGGTTAAAAATATATTTAGTTTTATATCAGCTGGTGTGATTATGGCTCAAGAACAGGGTATTGCAAAGGTAGATTTGCATTATATTACTAATGCGGTGATGATGGGAAATTCCCTATATTCCAACAACTGGGAAAAGGGAGTGATGTATTTAACCAATATCAATCTCTGGTTTTCAGTAGGAAACGGCTGGGAAACAATACCTTTAAAAAATATTACTATGATTGGCAGGGAACCTACCAGTTCAATCAAAACAAAAGCACAGAGAGCAACAGGTGCTTCAGATGTTTTAATAATTGATTATGTAAAAGAATCACATCTTGTTGAGGGAACTAATGTTTCTTCGACTGCACTGTTGGCAGGTAATGAATCTATCATAAACACATTGAAAAATTACCTGCAGCCGATGTGTGGTAGTTCCCAGAAATCTCAGTCATTATCTGATATTGATAAAAAATTGCTGTATCTCCTCTATACAGGAGTCACCGATTTCCAGAAATTGGGATTCCTCATTGGAGTTGATGCTGACACCTTAACAAACAGCTTCAAGAACTTAAAAGAACAGCAATTATGCGATAACGGCGGTGCACTTACCAATACAGGATTGAAAAAGCTTCAGGAGATCATGTAATAAATCAATGTTATGAACTAAAAGGGGTATTTGTGTATGTCTGATAATTTACCACCATTTATGAATGATGAATCCCAGAGTCCACCACCAATTGATGGAGGGGGCAGTTTTGCAGAGTCAATGGGTGCATTCGGCAAGATGTTAAAGATACAGGAAAAAATCAGTGACCAATTTCCAAAGTCTAAAGTACCGTGGAGTGAAACGCGTAAGTTTCTGAAGGCTCATGATATAAATTCAATAAAATCCACTCCATTATACAAGTTCCACATGAACCTGTTTAAAAAAATTGGACTGGGTGATATGCAGCTGGTATCCTACGCACCCATGCACTATATATTTGCAGTTCCCAATTGTCCAGTTTGCAGTCTGTATCCTGCACTTGAAAACCAGAAGGTCTGTGTAGCCACCTCGGATGCTTTGCACCGATTTTTTACTGAAGATCTTGAATTGGAATGCACTGTCGAGGAAATCGAATGTGTAAAGGATGGGGATAAACTCTGTAAATTCAAGGTTGACCTGCAGCCAATATCAGCATATCAGATAATGCTTGACAGTTATGATAAAAGAATATTACATGGTGAGCGTCCATCAGAACTTGATGAAGCGGATATACAGCAAAGAATTGATACACTTACTGTATACAAATTAATTGAAAACGGTAAACTCACAGATATCGGTGATGCCTATCTACAATATGCTGGTAATGTAGATGTAGAAGAAAAAGAGTTTGAGCCACCCTGGAAAAAGGAAGAAGAACTTGCCGAAATAGCGTCAAATAAAAAAACCTTTGGGGCTGCATTTGGTGAAATGGCACAAAAGGTTCAAAATGAAAGTGATACTCAACAATCACAGTCACAATCATCTGACACGCAAACCCAGGATAATGAAAGTGAAAAAACCAATGAAGCTAAAGAAGAATCCAAGAATTCCCAGAGTTTTGCTGAGCTCTTTGAAAAAATGAAGAAAAAACAAAAATAAAAATGGAGATGGGCTTATGACTCAAAATATATCTGATGATTTTTGTGAATCACTTACAAATTTTTTAGGTACTTATATCCGTGTAATAACAGATAATGCACATTACAGAGGATATTGTGAAAAAGTGGACTACAGCTATACTAATGTATTATTAAAAGATGCAGTACAAAAGACAGTTAACGGCTGGAAACACATTAGTAATCTGGTAATGATAAGGGGCGAATCCATCGAGTCCATATATGTTGAAAAGGCTTATCCTTTTGATGACGATGAAGACCTTATTCTTTCGATTGAAAAAGGCGAAGTTGTTCACGAATCTGATTCAGAAAGCTAAAAGTTTTGGTGACAAATATGGACGAAGACAGAATACCCACAGGAATTGCAGGTCTTGATAGGGTAATAGAAGGGGGATTGCGTGACAACACAACACTGCTTGTAGTGGGATCAAGTGGAACAGGTAAATCGACTTTTGCAATGCAGTACCTCATGTATGGTCTGGAAAATGGTGAAAATGCTTTATATGTAAGCCTGGAAGAACCACCTGAACAGATTCTTGAAGAAGCCGAAAAACTCGGTTTTAATATGAAAAAATATCATGAAAGTGAGCTGTTCTTTTTCCATACAAAAGGAGAGGATTTTAAACAACTGGTAGAAGAACAGTTGCCTGCATTGGTAGAGGCAAATAAAGATTATTCGGTAAGGACAAGAGTTGTTATCGACCCACTGACACCATTAATCTGGTCTATCAGTGATAAAAAGGAACAACGTGAACTTATAACCAAGCTTTTTTATACTCTCAAACAACTGGGAGCTGTTCTTGTAACCACTGAAGAACATTCAGCACCCGGGGAAACAATAGGTGAAGATGTATTAATTCCGGTTTATCTATCAGATGGGGCAATTCATTTAACTTACAGACCTATTGGAGGAGCATTTAACCGTTCACTGGAAATCATCAAAATGCGTGCAACAAGGCATGGAGAAGAAGTGTATCCCTATATCTTCGTTCGCGGAATCGGTGTAGTTGCAAAGACAACTCCGGTAGTCTCGCCAGAGGATGCGAACAAATATGACGGCATGTTTGATAAGGCTATTAAGACTGCTTCCGACCTTGGTGCCTCGGAGATGTTCCTTGATAAAATACGTTATGTGAAAAAATACTGGTCATATTCATTCTCTCCCAAAGAAACACTCCAAATGCTGTTTGAAACCTATGGTTTGACACAAGCAATCAAAAAAGATGATGTATCAGGTTCGGAAAATGTTGATAAAGATAACACATTTTCCAGTCAAAGTGAACAATCCAGTAACGAATCATCACAGCAGACAACAGAATCTTTTGATAAATCAGATGAGGAAAATGAGGGTGGAGAGAGCGACACTGTTGAAATAGAAGACCTTAGTGAACTGGAAGAATTAGCCGGATAATCATCGAGAGTGGTAGATGTGGTAAAAAAGGTAAAAGAAGAACTTGAGGACGTATCCCTCTTAAAATTCGCACTGGAATCCCAACTTAAAAGGATGTATCAGATAAGTGATGTGGATGTAGTACTTTTTGCTGGTGTAGACGGAAAAATCTATGCTTCTTATATACCCGAGGATATAGGCTCAAGAATATTTGAATTTACCAATGTTATAAACAACAATCTCCGACATATAAGCCAGCAACTCGAAATCGGTCTCTTACAATCAATAGTTGAATATCAGTTTGGAACTGTTATATTTTCATCAGTTGGGAGAGGTTCAATTTTAATTTCTCTGTTTACCCAGAAGGTAAACCTTACAGAAAATATGAAAATAATCGATACAACAAGGGAAGTAATGCTTCATATATTTGAGCAGAGACCAATGACATCTGATCAATTGTCCCAGTATTCAGAGGATGTCGCAAATGAACTACGAGCCCTGTCAAAACGGGTATTTGATGAGATGTACACACAATCTTCTGAATATAAGAAGAATATGGAAATCCTTGATGATATCAAGTCCAAGATAAGCAGTGTAATGGGTCGGGGAGAAGTAGACCAGGTTCTTACTATGGCGTTTAATGAAATTGCATCATCTCCCAAATGGATGACTGAAAATGAGTGGATACTGCTTGTTGAAATGGTGATAGAAGACCAGATACGTCCCCTTCACGGGGATTATGTTGCAGATATGTGTAAAAATGAATGGCTGCCTGATATAAAACGTAAACTTGAGGCATTTGTTTTATAACCTTTATTGGATGGTGAAACTTTGGATACTGGAAATGATATAAAACTGGTTCCTGCCAGGTCATCTGCATATGATGAAACAAAAAATGTGGAGTTATCAGGTAAACCCGAAAATCAATCTCAAAAGGATGTTACCGAGTATATGGACAGGTCTGAAAAAAAAGAACTGGAAAAGGAAATATCAGACCTAAAATCCAGACTTGAAAATCTGCAACAATTTGTTGATGAACGTACAGATTCCAACAGCCAAACGATATCACAATTAAAAGATGATGTTAAAACTAAAACTAATTATGATGATTTCAATCAATTAAAGTATAATTTTACCAGTTTTTCAAAACGTCTCAAAAGACTTGCCAAAGAAGAAGATGCATTAAACAAAAAAGGAGTGGATCCGGGAAAAATCCCTCCAGATGTACTTGAAATTACCTACGCAAAAACATTAAATGACCTACTGTCTGCTATGCTTGATGTCTATGGGAAACATGAAGTATCCAATATAGTAAATTCTGCAATAGGAGAAGTCAGAGAATCAAGCCCGGGTGTGGATTTTTTCAGGTTTGAAAACAACAGGTTTATGGTAAAAAAACTCTCAGAAGCTGTTGAATCAAAACTGGTATCAAGAAAGCAGATACATGGAACGTATGTTGAACTTTACAATAAATTATCAGTATATGTCCCAAGTTATGAAGGACGGGATTTCAGGTCTTTTGTGGAAACCGGTAGCCTTGAATATGCAGTTGATAAGGTAACAATCCATGAGACAAAATTAAACGAGTTGAATGATTCACTGATAAATCTTAAAGATAAAACATCTAACCTTTCCAAAGATTTGGAATCTATAAACAAAATACAAAATAAGCAATCAGAAAGTATTGATAACAATTCTGAAAACATATCCGTAATCAATAACCAGATTGAAGAAATGACCAATGCAATAAATTTGCATACCCGTGCTATCAAAACATTGAATAAAAAACTTGCAGATATTCAAAATGAACCAGATAATGATAAGGACACTTATGAAACGGATTTGGAAAGCAGACTGGATGCAAAAGCAGAAAGGAAAGAACTCATGGAAATGGATGAAAAAATCCAGAACATGAACAATGATTTAGCATTGTTTAAACAGGAGATACTGGAATCTCTTGAAAATATACAATCCGTACTTGAGAATAAAGTTGATGATGACAAATTAACAAAAATTGAGGATGAACTCTCGTCCATAAAAACCCAGATATCAAATATTCAGGATACATCCATACAACCAGATATCAACAATACTGATGATGATTTAGATAACGATGATTTAACTGTTCTTGAAACGCTTAAAAATATGGAAACATCTACCTTTAAAAAATTGGAAAAACAGTTGGATTCTGACGGAAACACAATATCTAAAAATTTGTCCGAAAGTCTTGATAAACTGGAAAACCAATCTCATATATATTCTCAGAAGAAGGGTAGATACAAACGCTATTTTATAAATACATAATTTATCCTTTATGGACGGTTTCAAAATTTTATACAGGACGGGTAATATAGTATATGCAGTTCCCGAATCCAGTAAGAGTATTGATAAACTTAAAATAAAAGTGGATGTCAACGGATTTAATTATTTTCGCAACAGATTTGCTACACCCTACCGTTTCTTCTTAAAATCATCGATTGATTCAGGTCATATTATTGTAGTAGCGTTTTCAATTCCGGATGTTCTGGTTGGATTTACAAGATTTGAATATACTAATCAGTGTTGTTTATTAAGAAGTATTGAAATCAATTCATCATATAGGCAGAAAGGGGTTGGAAAAACGCTTCTGGCAGTTGCATCGCAATATCTGCTGGGTTCATGTTTAGTAACCAGACCTGATAATGAAAGAGCAAAGAAATTTTTTAAAAAACTTGGGTTTATAAGTGCAAACCATTTTTCTGGTTTTGAAGGAGATTTTGATAAATATCTCGTCCTACCTTTTCCCAAAGCTGTGAATTTATTTGGGGAAATGGCAAAAACGTATCCGAGGATAGTGTTTCCAGAACTGATTAAGCTATATGAAGATCTTCAATTTAGGTTTTCCAGAGGTAAGCCGGTAAATAGTGATAGTCTGGACGAATTAAAAAAACTGCTTGATGAATATGGCAGTTTAATGGATGAAAATAATCTTGCAAGAATGAATCATCTTCTTTCTGACATACAGAAAGCAGATAATACTTAACAGCAAAAAACAATTAATTTGATATAGCCTTAATCAGATAATATTTTTGGAACCTTAAGGAGTGATTTGTGTGGTAAAAGTAACATTGCTTTATGCGAAATGGTGTCACGTCTGTCCTTCAGCAATTAAACTCTGGGAAGACCTGCACTCAAAATATGATTTTGAATATAAAGAACTTGATGTGGATTCAGAAGAGGGACAGGATGTAATATCCGAGTATGGACTACGCGGGGTTCCTGCAACAATTATAGATGGTGAAGTTGCTTTTATTGGATTGCCTGATAAAGATAAAGCAATTAAAGCGATTACTTGAGGTGTTGTTTAATGAATGATTTGATTATTATTGGAGGAGGTCCTGCAGGGATTGCAGCCGGAATTTATGCTGTTAGATACGGTCTTGACACATATTTGCTGGAAAGAACGGCAATTGGAGGGCAAATATCATCCTCACAAGAGGTAGAAAATTATCCGGGATTTTCATCTATTAACGGAATGGAATTGATGAACACCTTTAAAGCACATGCTGAAAGCATAGGTGTTCCGATTGAAAATAAGGGAGTTACCGGTGTTAGACCTGAGGACGATAAAATAGTAGTATCCACTGATGAAAATGTAGATATTGAGGCAAAAGCAGTAATTATTGCAACAGGAGCAAAACCCCGCAAACTGGGTATACCCGGAGAAGACACTTATTATGGCAGAGGTGTATCCTACTGTGCAACATGCGATGCCCCGTTTTATAAGGAACGTGATGTGATTGTTGTAGGTGGGGGTAATACTGCGATATCGGATGCGTTGATTTTATCCAATGTAGCAAACAAGGTTTATCAGGTACACAGAAGAGATGAATTGAGAGCCTCAAAGGTTCTAGAAGACAGGGCACGTTCAAGAGAGAACATAGAATTTTTGTGGGACACAGTTCTTGAGGAAGTAAAAGGTAACAATTTTGTTGAATCAGCATTGCTTAGAGATTTAAACACTAATGAATTAAGTGAAATATCAATTGAGGGTGTTTTTATATATGTGGGAATTGACCCCAACACAGACCTTATAGATGTAGAAAAAGACAAATCTGGATTTATTATTACCAATGAATTTATGGAAACCTCGGTTGAAGGAATTTATGCTGCGGGAGACTGTAGAAAAAGTCCTCTATGGCAGGTTATTACTGCTGCAAGTGATGGTGCGATTGCGGCTGCAAAAGCTTATGAATACATCAGGAACAAAGGATGATAATTTTGAGCGATAATCTATTATTGTTTTAAATCGTTTATTTATATAAGGTAGGTAAAATGGGTAATATAAAAATTACTGAAAATTCCAGTTCAGACGACCTTGAACCACTGGCTTTAGCTATACATACATTGATAGGAATCCCTACAACTATCCGCAGTAAAAACAAAAATGGAATACGCATGGAAAGGGGGGAAGTAGCAGATAGAGATTATACAGGTCCTATTCTGGAACAGGTAATTAAAACTGATAAAACAATAAGGGACGTCCCTCAGGAAGGTGTTTATAAAGGCAGACCAGTTGTTGTAACACCGCTGCATTCAAGTGACGGAACTCTTGTGGCTGCACTTGGTGTTGTTGACCTTGTTGCAGCGCTTGATATATTATCCCTTTTCAGTGCATATCCTGGAATTATTGATGAAGTTGAAGAAGCAAAAAACCGGCTTAATGAATAATCTGAATAAACTTTATAAATATATATAAAACACGATTTATTCAGCATTAAGGTATGCATAAATAAACAGTAGCAAATTTTTAGATACTTTGATAAACGATTGTATAATAATACATGTATCTGACCCAGAAGAACCATCTCCGTGCAGATAAGCAAACTTATGAGACCTTGAAGAGGTTGACCAGACTGTCCAAGAACCTGTACAATTATACATTGTACACTATTAGGCAGTATTTCTTTGCTAATGGAAAATATCTGAAGCGCGAATCAGTTTATCACATGGTCAAAGAGAACGACAACTACAAGCTTCTGCCTTCACAGGCTGCTCAGAATACTATAGAAACTGTGGATAGGAGTATGAAATCGTTCTTCAAACTTCTGGATAAGAAGAGAAAAGGTGAATATGAAAAACCAGTTTCTCTACCAAAGTATCTGGATAAAGACGGTAACTTCATATGTACATTCAAGAAAGATCAACTGAAGGTTATCGACGATAAAATCAGATTATCTTTGGGAATAAAACAGTTCCCAAATTATACAACAAATTTACATAATATTACATGCAATATGTAATAATTGTAAAAGGTGTTAAATTTGTATAATATAAAACAAGCTTCTGAATATCTGGGCGTTAATCCTGAAACATTGAGAAGATGGGAAAGAGAAGGCAAAATAAATCCTGAAAGAACTGAAGGAGGACA
>NZ_JAHENT010000079.1 GCF_018609725.1 Methanohalobium sp.
ACTATCCAGAATACCATCGATTAATTCGTAATGTCCCCTTTCAACAGATGCAATATTTTTAAAAATTTGTTTCTGTTCCATATCACCGGTCATTTCAGCAAGTTGTTTATAGAAATCTTCACTCTTTCTCTCAAGCCGCAAAGCACCGAGAAGTACCCCTATTTCATCCAGTCTATCGTCAAATTCTGATGAAAATGACACCTTGAAATCCGGAGCTTTTTCTCCCTCTACAACAGGGGATAGATGATTATCCTTTTTAAGTTGCTGTAAATACTGCTCATGTTTTTTTTCTTCATCTGCCAGATATTCATACATATCCTTTACACCGGGATTCTTAATCTGGGATGCTTTTTCAATATAGAAATCTCTTCCCTGCTGTTCAAGGCTTATTGCCATATCAATTGCTTCTTCCATTGATTCTATGTTATTAAGTTCTTCTTCATTTATTTCATCCAAGATATTAGTCATTTATCTCACCTTCAAGTTTTACATGTAAGCTTGGTTAAGAATTTATAAGAAAAATATTGTTAATTATTAAACGCTATATGTGGATTTAAAAGCCACACATCTCCCGTTAGAATGGATAGAATTATAAATTTAAATACCTTTCCACATGTAATTTACTAATCTTTTCTCTGCGGTCAAAAATTGTTTGATAAATTTTTCGATTTAGAAAACTTTTTATTTAACTGTTAACATTAAAGGATTGGATAACATTTATAAAAAGAGACATTTTTCTGTATAATAATTATTGTAATTAAGAGGTAATGTGATGGACAAAATCAAAATCGCAATTGCAGGGATTGGCAACTGTGCGAGTTCATTGATTCAGGGTATCGAGTATTACAAAGATAACAATGATAAAGAAGCCATTGGTCTGATGCACTGGGAAATTGGTGGATATAAACCATCTGATATTGAAGTTGTAGAAGCTTTTGATATTGATGAAAGGAAAGTAGGAAAAGATATTTCTGATGCTATTTTTGAAGCGCCAAACTGTACCACCATATTTTGTGATGATGTTCCTAAATCTGGTGTCAGAGTAAAAATGGGAAAAATACTTGATGGATATTCAGACCACATGGAAAACTATAGTGACAATAATGCTTTTGTTCTCAGCAATGAAAAAGAATCCAATAAAGATGACATCGTAAAAGCACTCAAAGATTCAGGCACTGAAATGCTTGTTAATTACCTGCCTGTAGGTTCTGAAGAAGCAACCCGTTTCTATGCTGAATGTGCACTTGAAGCAGGTGTCGCTTTTATAAACAGTATGCCGGTGTTTATTGCAAGTAATCCAGAATGGTCGGAAAGGTTCAATGAGAAAAATATTCCCATAATCGGTGATGATATCAAGGCACAGATTGGTGCTACAATCGTCCACAGGACTCTGTCCCACCTATTCCAGAACCGCGGAGTTAAAATAGACAGAACATATCAATTAAACACAGGCGGGAACACTGATTTTTTGAATATGCTCAATAGGGATAGACTCAATTCCAAAAAAAAATCCAAAACAGAAGCAGTTCAGTCAGTTCTTGATGAACCAATGGATGATGATAATATACATGTGGGACCAAGTGATTATGTAGCATGGCAAAAAGACAACAAGGTTTGTTTTCTGAGAATGGAAGGGCGACTATTTGGAGATGTTCCAATGAATCTTGAAATGAGGTTGTCTGTAGAAGATTCACCGAATTCAGGTGGTGTTGTTATTGATGCTATAAGGTGCTGTAAACTTGCCATTGATAGAAATCAAGGCGGAATACTGTATTCGCCCTCTGCATACTTTATGAAACATCCACCAATCCAGTATTCGGATGATGAAGCCTATAATATGACGAATGAGTTCATCGATGGAAGACGGAATTATTAAGTTACAAATGTCAAACAAACCCAGAACAAAAGTATATGGTGTAGATTTCAGTGGTGCAAAAAACGCCTGTAAAAAAATATGGATTAGTGAAGGAATTATCCAAGATAACAACCTTTTAATTAATAATTGCTGGCAAATATCTGATTTTCTGGATAACAAGCAAAAAAAAAACAGGTATTTATGCCACACTGTTCTTAAGGATTTTATTGCTGAAAACGTCAATGCTGTTTTCGGTCTGGATGTGCCGTTTGGTGTACCAGAAACAATTATGGATGGATATGACTGGGAATACTACACCAAGAATTTTGCGTATATGTTCAATAATCCCGAAGATTTTAGAAATTCATGCCTTAGAAAAACTAGGTTTAAAGAACTTAAAAGGTATACAGATATTGATAAAAAAGCCCCTTTCTGTGTTTACAATCTGCGACTATACAGGCAGACCTTTTACGGAATCAGAGATATCATACACCCCCTGATAAAAGAAAACCAAGTATCTATACCTCCTATGGAAACCCTCGAAAATGAAAAGTCATGGTTGATAGAAATCTGTCCTGCCTGCACATTAAAACAGAAACAACTTTACATACCCTACAAAGGCAAAACAGAAAAAGAACAAAAATCCCGTATGAGGATAGTTGAATATTTCAACAGCAGATTCAACTTGTCACTAAAGGTTAAAGAATCTGCGGTAGAGGATAAGGAGGGGGATGCACTGGACAGTGTTATCGCAACAATTGCCACATATAACGCGCTTGATAAAATTTCTAATTCCTGTTTTATGAAAAATATCCCTGATATCTACAAAAAAGAGGGATATACATTTGCCTGAAAAAATAAGGTAAAAGAATTGTTATTTATTTTTGCACACCGAGTATGTCATAGAGCTCTTCAGAACTTTTCAATATATGTATGTTTTCCATCTGTGCAAGTTTCTCGGTGTTGGATACATCGATTTCCCGCATTTTGAGTTCAAGCTCCCTTCCACCAGGAGCATAGGATTTCAGAGACCCACGTTTCTGGTCAACAGGTAGCATATAGATAGGGGTTTGACCCTTTGCAGTTTGTGCCACTGTATTTGTCACAAGTGTATCTGCTATACCATAAACAATTTTGGCTACTGTATTTGATGTAGCAGGTGCTATAACCAGTGCATCATAATGACCTACCTGCAATGGTCCGACTATAAAAGGCGAGTTGGGTCCATTTTCAGTTTTGAAATTGGGAAAATCTTTCTGGATACTGTCCCACATTTGATACCATTTCATTACTGTCTCGCCTTCCTTAGAAAGAAATACCATTGTTTCAATGTCGGATTTGGATTTAATATCAACCATTGTATTGTATGTTTCCTTTATGAGGTCACCTGAACCTGTGATACCCCATGCTATTCGGTTTTTCTTTACCATAATCACACTCCCTTAATCAATTAATAATTCTTTGTCCACAGTTCAAAATAAACCTGTGGATGCGCACATGCAGGACATACCTCTGGTGCAGCCATTCCTTCATGAAGATAGCCACAATTCCTGCATTTCCATATTACTGTTTCATCCTTTTTAAATACTTGTCCATTATTAATGTTATCCATTAATGCACGGAATCGGTCTTCATGTCCCTTCTCTGCAACTGCTATATTTCTCATCACTGATGCAATTTCAGGAAATCCCTCTTTTTCAGCAATATCTGCAGATTCAGGATACATTTGAGTGTTTTCGTAATTTTCACCATTTGCTGCAGATTCAAGATTTTGTAGCGTATTTCCGATTACACCTGAAGGATATGTGGCTGTTATTTCTGTATCTCCTCCCTCCAAAAACTTAAAAAGCCTTTTGCCATGCTCTTTTTCATTTTCTGCTGTTTCTGTGAACAACGCTGCTATTTGTTCATATTCTTCCTTTTTTGCCTGTGACGCAAAAGAGGAATATCTGTTGCATGCCTGTGATTCACCTGCAAATGCTGCCAGCAAATTTTTTTCTGTCTGGGTTCCTTTCAAACTTTTCATTTTTAAACTCCAGACAAACTATATAAATTTGAATAATTTTATATTTAATAACCTGTAAAGAGTTCTTTTTTAACTTTGTTACGTGGGATATCAAGATTTTCCAGCAATGATACTACCGAATTCACCATGCCTGGTGGACCACATAGATAATACATATGGTCTTTAAAATCTGGTATTTCTCTTGTTATTAAATTATCACAAATATGTTCCCTGCAACCCTGCCATTCACTGGATGCCCTTGTCAGAGTAATAACCACTTTCAGGTTCTCATTCAGTTTCTGAAGGTTTTCCAGTTCACTATAAAATACAATGTCATCTTCGGTTTTATAGCTGCTTACAAGAGTAATACTGGTATCAAGGTTTAAATCAGTACAGTATTTGCAGATACTTATCATAGGTGTTATACCTATTCCACCGGAAAGAAGGGATATTTTTTCATAATCACCTTCAAATGTCATTTTCCCGTAAGGTCCATCAATTTTTAAAAGGTCGCCTGAACCCATTGAATCAAGTACATTGGAATATTCATGACCTGTGAACTTTTTGGTAAATTCAAGGTGGTTCTTTTCAGTAGGACTGCTGGAGAGGGTAAACGGTTTGTGTACCATTTCTCCATTTACAGGAATTGTTATAAAGTCATATTGTCCGGCTTTATAATCGAATCCCTCCGGTCTATTGAACCTGAAACTTTTTACATCATGAGTTCTCTGGATGACCTCTGTTACCGGTTCACTAAATTCCATGTTGTCTCCGTTTAATCCTGCTTTTCAACCTGTTTCATAAGAATTGCAGTTTTAACCAATTTTTTTACCGTCCTTCTTAGACCTCTGAGACCTTCATCATCTTCGCCCACTACTTCTCCACCTTTATCTTTTGACCAAAATGTACCGCCAAGATTTGACCCAAACGACCCTCCAGACACAGGTAGCATTTCATTGATTACATAAAAATTGTGAATTGCCTGTATTGCAGGCTCTTGACCTCCTACACGATCACCACCTACTGCTGCAGCTGCTCCAACTTTATTTAAAAAAACTTTAGGGTCTTGAGCAACAACCGCACGACATCTGTCCATTATAGTCTTGGTCTGGGCACTGAGTGTACCCTGATAGGCAGGGGTTCCTATAATCCATGCATCTGCCCACTTCATCTTTTCGTAGAGGTCTACTATATCATCTTCATGGATGCACCCTTTCTGAGTCCTTATACAATAATCACAATGGATACAAAACTTTAATTCCTTTCCACTGGCAGAAAAATAATCTGTCTCTGCCGAATATTTTTCTTCAGCATGCCTTAAAGCTTCCCGGATTATATAATCAGTAGCTTTTTTTCTGGGACTGCCTGATATACCCAGCAGTTTTATAGTATTATTATCATCAGACATATTTATCATTCCCTCTTTTTATGGTTTCTATAATAAAGTATTACCACCAATATTGAAAAAATTAATATCAAAACATCTACTCCAAATCCCGGCGTAACTGAGGACCCTCGAGAAGCGTTTGGGTCTCTTATAAGACTGGTTTTTTCGTTCATGGTTACTACTGGTACTTTATGTGTACCCCGACCAAACAATCTATCTATCACATCCTGAGGTGCTGAACGATATTGTAGTTTTGCATTAACAGTTATTGGATATTCTACATCTGCAGGTATTGAAAAATTATGTTTTTGAATAACTGTTTCTTCTGGAGGTATTCTGTCATCAGACAAAATAGTTTCAGCGTTCCAGAATTTTAGGGTTGGTTCACCCTTGCTATTACCAAGAATCATGTTAAATATATTAGTCCCAGACTCGATATTTCTCTGTTTATCCATCAAACCTGTATGGTATATTCGGTTTCCATTCCCATCGGTTACTGAGATTTGTGTCCACATCTGTCTTATTTCAGAAACCCCTGTAGGGATTTTATGACCCGCACCTGAATTGGTTATTGCTACTTCTACATTTACAGTTTCGTTTTTACTCGCGTTTACAGGGGATTTCAGATCCATAGTAGCTGCCTTTTCCAGACGTTCTATTGCTCTTTTTCTGTGAGTTTCCTCATCAAGTATGTCAGTAACAAATGCATTGGCACCAGCAAAATAATGAAGTGAAATATGGTCTCTTTTAGGTGCCCCTGTTGCAGACCTTCCCGGATTGGGTTCAAAATTTGTTATTCCGGGAGACATATGACAATCCTGACACTGTGTACCTTCTGAAGAATATGAACTGTTCTTCCATACCTTGTAGGTATCATCAACAAGAACTCCATTGGAATTTTTTACATAATGGCACATTCCACAGAATTCAGATTTTGTGTGAAGTATGGAATATTTGGTATCATGATATGTGGATTCGGATTCTTTTAAAGGTCCCCTCTGGATTTCGCCTGGGGACAGGATGAACGGTGCATTTGATGTACCTATTCCTGCATTTCCTGAAACACTGTGACAGAAATCACACTGTACCCCTTCTCTGGATACATCGCTCAGTTCTTCACCCGGCGCTTCCCCAGAGGCAACTCCTATAGGAGTGTGACAGCGCAGACAGTATTTATCTGTCTTTCCATTTGTATCTTCACTTGCAACCTGGTATTCTTTTTGATAGAAGGGGTCTATGTATGCATTCGAATGCATACTACCGCCCCATTGACTGTGAGTTATTCCATGGCAGGTGGAACATCGGGATGATTCTTTAAACTGGTCGGACGAGACCTGCCCATGACTTGTTGGTTCTGCCGCAAAAACTACAGGAGACAATAATAAAATGAACAATACCAAAAAAATCGGAGCAAATATTGTTCTGATAATTTAATTCCCCCATAATAAACAAAAATAAAATAGAAATATAGTAAAGGATAGGTTAAATACAAACGGCATTTGTTATTTGTAACACCGTAAGGATTTAACTGAGTATTTTATTCTGTTTCTTTCTGTAGTAATTTCAGTGCGTCCCTACAGGCAGCTACAGCAGGAGCACCCGAAGTTATCCCTATTACATCCATGGTTTCCATGATTTCTTCTTTGGTTGCACCGTGATTAATGGCATTTATCATCTGTGTCTGGGCGCATCTTTCACATTGTTTGGATGCAACTACTGCAAGTGCCATAAGGACTTTATATTTTGATGGTATCTCGCCATCTGATAAAATCCTTTTGTTGCAGGCGTTATATCTTGTGAGATGGTCAGGATCAAGTTCACCAAGTATCTCCAGTATATGTGGTGTATATCCTATCTTTTCGCCCATTTCTTTTAATAAGTCATCTGGTTCAAGATGTTCTTCTTTTTTATCTGTCATTTTATATCCTCCCCTTTATCAATCATTTAATCAAAACTATCAGTTATAATATTATCAGCACATTCATTGCATACAAATATTGGAAGCGGTTCTGGCAACCTTTTAAAATTTGGGTATGTTCCAACCGATACGGGAAGTTCTAATTTTTTGGTATGTGTAGAACAAATACCTTTACCACAGAAAGTACAGGTTCCTGTAGATTCTTTATCTACACCTTCATTCATACAATCATAGCATTTCATCATAAAAATCACTCCGGTTAATAGTTCTCCTTGACTACTTTATGACATGTTGGACAAAGCATCTGAGGTAAATGCTGCATGTCCTTTGTACTACATTCAACACCCATTCCACACTCCAATTCCACGTCATATTCGCCTTTCATAACAGGAAGGTCTTCCCGTACCGAATGTTCTTTACAGATACCTCTCCCACAGAGAATACAGATACCTATTGTATCGACATCTTTTCCTTGCTGAGCACAGTCATAACATAACATTAGAATCTTCCTTTGTTTTTTTATTTATCAATTAACAGTATATGTATTACCAATGATTTATATTTATTCAACCAATTCCATTTCTTCTCCGCAACATACCAGTACTCCGCCACCAACTACAGTGACTTCTACTTCATTGCCGCATATTTCACACACATATTTTTCGCCAACACTTGATACTGCCAATTAATCACCTCCTACAACTATCAATTAGTTTGCTACTGCCAACATATATGTATATTGGTCAATTATTAATTAACTTTCAAATTCTCTGGGATTTGGGATTTTACCACAAAAAAATCCAGTATTCCGGTTCCTCGTTCAAAAGTATATATATTGATATTATATGGTATATTGATAATCGACCCTTCTGAATGATTACAGGTATTCTGTAAATCCAGTATCAACTTCATATGACCTTTAACAATTATCAGATAAACGTTTGAATCGGTTATATGCTCTGGTATGTTGTCCCCCTGATCCAGTGACAGATGATTTAATTGAATGTAGTTGTCATCGATTATCCTTTCGATTAACTTATTATTGGATTTATTAAAGGTGTACGTCATTGTAATTGATAAACTTAGTAACATTAGATAACTAATTTTATTATCAATTACATTCGTGAGATATACTCACCGGGTGTAACGCTACACCCTCTATCCCATCTAAATCAGGGATTGCTTTTTTCATAATATTATAGGCACCATTTACATCAGCATTAATTATAATACCGTTAGATGATTGGAAAAGCCCTCTTTTAATTCTTTTACCAATATAAGAAGTCCTTCTCTCAACTGGTTCACCATCGAGGAACGAACACTTCGATGTATAGGATTCTTCTTGCTCAATCACTTTCAATCCAACATCTTCGGCTTTGTATTTTAGTTGTTCAAGAAGTCTATGAAATGGAATCTGTGTAAACTTTTGGTTGTTGCGTTTACCCATATCCACTTCTTGCTTCCACCCTTCGTTATATCCAATGACTAGTGTGCCGATGTTGTATTTGACACAAAAATCAACAATCGTTTTACTTGCTTTATGGAAGAAGTCATTGATTTTCATTTTATATTTATGGTATAGTTTTTTCAGTTTTTTGCTGTTTTTGATGCCTAATTTATCATAAATGGATTTTAGTTTTCCAGCTTTTTTGTTGTAGAACTGGTTTATTGATTTTGCGACACCGCCCTTAATAACAATCGGTTTTTCACCGATGTTATTCACCATAGTGACGATATTATTAATTCCCAGGTCGATACTGGCGATTTTTTCTTCGTTTAGATTTGGTGTTTCTAAACCCTTCTCGTAAACAATTTCACACTTATAACCAACTCCCATAGGAAGAATTCGAACTTGATTTAGTTTAGTGTCATCTTGAAGACGAGTTTCTACTTGCAGGTTCGTTTTCTTCGGGAACTTGATGACTCCGTTTTTTATCCTACACTGTTGGTTTGTGAAAGTGAGAATATTTTCGCCATTTTTCTTTTTATATTTTGGTGGGTTGGGTTTTGAATAGTAATTTTCTGGGTTCTTTTTCCAGTCTTTAATTGATTGGAAGAAAGATTTCCAGTTTTTATCCATCAGTTTTAGTGTCTGTTGTGCTGTTTGTGTGGGTAAAATAGAATAATTTTCAGTACCTTTTAACTGTTTATTTAGTTCTTCGTATCTTACCCAATCACCTTCATCATTTAGAGATTGCTTAACTATGAAGTTTGCCTGGTTGTATAGGTTCTTGGAAATATGACACAACCAGCTAAGGTTTTTATCATAATTTA
>NZ_JAHENT010000080.1 GCF_018609725.1 Methanohalobium sp.
CGGATACCAAGACCTGACCATTCCTAATATCTATTGCTCAATATACGATTCCGATGAAGGCAAACGGATTGGGTCACTTGAAGATACTGTGATTGAAGGGCAGATGGTGAAGCCGACTTATATTAAACAAGAGGTCAAAGGCAAAATAAACGGGCAAAAGCAGGTAAAAGGCAAAGTAATTACAAAGAAAATAAAGGGGACAGTACACCCCACTAAAACTGTAAAAGGTAAAATTTATCAACCATGAGCAATGCTATAAATGTGGCCAAAAATAACACGCTGGAATTTTCAGTAGTAGTTTCCAATATAAGCGGGCTGGAATCTTATGAGGCTACGCTGACTGTAAAGGAATACCCAAAATCCAGTGAAACGAAAATTGAAGTCACCTCTACTGATATAACTGATGACACAATTACTATAAAAGTTCCACACGAGAAAAACAATATAAAAGCCGGGAGTTATGTTTACGGGATTCACATATCTGATGGCACCAATGAATATACAATTGACCTGGGAGATAAAAATGATGAAATACCAACGACATTTAAACCATATAATATTCTGCCGACTGTAAAAGACTAAAGTAATGGCTATAAACAACAATGACATACGAATACTGCTAAACACCATCGTAAATAAAGAGCGAGAAGGTTTTTTGCAGTATGATGAGTTCAACAATCTGCTGAAAGCTACTCAAAGGAATTATTTTGATTTGCACCTACGACGGTATTCCCATGACTGGAAATCCCGAATGACATTGAGGCCATTGCAGGAAGAACAATACGGGCTTAACGAGTCCGGTAGTGTGGCCTATGGTAATTTGAATGATATGGCCAGAATTATTGAAGCCCGCAGCGACGATGACAGGTTCATAGAAGTGCTGGAGACAACTGGCGACTGGTATGACCGGTTGCAAAAACAGATAAAAGCCCCTACTAAAGATTATCCCATTTGCCGGTTACAAAGTGGTAGCTTGGAAGTAAAACCGGCTACTGTGACTTTAAAAGACATCATTTATATCCGGTACCCGACAGAACCTTATCTGGACGGGTATATTACAATAAGCACACAACAGTTTACTTATTTAGAGGAAGGAGAGACTGTTACTCTGTCAAGCGATGAGGTGGCACTGGACGGGTCAACTGACACTTCTTATGATTCAAAAACCGTGGAGATGGAATTTAACGACGAAGATAAAATTGAAGTGGCCGGACAAATGCTTGCTACTCTTGGAATTACATATAGCAAACAGAGTCTCTTTGAATATATGAAATTAACAAACGAATGAACAATTGGATAAATTTTAAACTTAGATAAATATGATAGCAACACACAAAATAAAACTTTATCCAACTAAAGGACAAGAAATCTACTTTAGGAAGGCTTGTGGTGTTGCCAGATTTGCTTATAATTGGGCATTAAATAGGTGGAAAGAAAGATATAAAAATGGAGAAAAATCTAGTGCTTATATATTAATTAAGGAACTTACTGCAATAAAAAGGCAGAAATATCCTTGGATGATGGATGTTACTAAGTCTGCTCCTCAATATGCTATTCATAACTTAGAAAAGGCATTTAAGAATTTTTTTAAAAAGCAGTCAAAATATCCAAGATTTAAAAAGAAAGGTATAAAAGACAGTTTTGTAGCTGTGGAAAATAATAATAAATTCAAATATAAACACAAAAAAATATGGATACCAAAAATTGGATGGGTAAGGTGTGCAGAGAACCTCCGCTTTGATGGTAAAGTTTACAATGTTGTTATAAAAAGAACAGCAGATATGTGGTTTGCTGTTGTAACAATAAAAACACCTAATGAAGCTCCGCCGGTTAGCGAAAACCAAGTGACTGTTGGAGTGGATTTAGGTGTTAAACACATGATGATTCTCAGTAATGGTGAGAAAATTGACAATCTCAAACCACTTAATAAGAGGCTTAGACAGTTAAAACGCCAACAAAGAAAACTTTCTCGCAGGCAAAAAAGTAGTAATAACAAGAGAAAACAAAGAATAAAAGTGGCCAGATTGCATTATAAGATCAATAACATAAGGCAGAACGCAATTCATGATGCCACAAAATACCTCGTAGATAATTTTGATAGAATTGTTATTGAAGATTTGAATAATGCAGGAATGGTGAAAAATCATAATTTGGCCCGGCAGTTAAATGATGTTTCTTTTGGAGAAATAAGACGACAATTGGCATATAAGGCATATTGGTATGGAAAAGAAGTTGTTATTGCAAACAGGTATTTTGCCTCAACAAAGATTTGTTCTTCTTGTGGATATAAAAACACAGAAATAACACTATCCACAAGGGAATGGACTTGTCCAAAGTGCCTCATTCATCATGATCGGGATGTAAATTCTGCAAAAAATTTAGCCAAATATGGCTCTACCTCGGAAGTCGAGGAAAGTAACGCTTGTGGAGAAGATAGGTTGCACGACCATAAAGGTCGGGTGGTCTTCGATGAAACAAGAACTAATTGTTAAACATTTAAAATTTAGAACTTTGAACAAACGAAAATTCATAGAACTGGTAGAAGACCGTATGGGCAATCAAAACACCAATATGGCCCGTAAGCTGTATCACCCACGTATAATTGAGTTTATACTTGACGGGTTTTACAGTGATTTAATTACGGCTGTATATTTTTACGACCATAGCCTTATAGATGTTTGTCTGGACACGGTTTATCGGCAAGAGGTTTACAAGGACGAGAAATCAGGGAACTTGTTCTGCAAGCTGCCAAAATATGTTATCCCGGTAATCCCTTACCAGGGAGGAGTGTTTCACGCAGAAAAATCTACTGACAGCACTGTAAAATTTGAACCGTATAATTCCAATTTTGAGCGGCGCAACTTGTCCCGGTTGGATATGGCCTTTGTTGATCTGGTAACATTCTGGTATGACCGCCAGGTTGACGGGGAAGTAATTTCTGCCTCCGGTGTTAGTCTGGAAGCCTATCAAACCCTCGTGTGGTTTGACTCCTCTTCTACAAGTAAATTGGAAGACGGTGACTTGGTGAATTTGGATATTCTTCCCGCTTTTTATTCTTATGACAGCGAGGAAATGGTTCATGTTCCCAATGTACCTAAAACAAGCAGTGAGTCAATATTAATAGATATGGCAGTAAGAGAGCTTTACAGGAAACTTGGAGTTGTAACGGAAGAAAATGAACAGGAAAATAAAAATAGTTAATTATGGCAGGGACATCGGCACTTATGACAATAGACAGCGTGGTCAAGGGACTGCAATATTACACCGGCAGAGGCGAGCGGGATTATATGAAACTGCTCGGCTTGGTTGGTCGTGGAATACGTGAGATGAAAAAAATGGGTGATCCCAGGGCCATAGAGAGAACAAGTGAAAACCTCTCCAACCTGACCAATGGTGTGATGCCTTACCCGGAAGACGCGCTTAAAATCGTAAACATTTTCTACAACGAGGGCAACCGACTTTTCTCCATACCGGAGCGAAGTGATATTGTTTTTAAAGACACCTATGATTTTCCCCTGCCTTATTATAAAAACGTTGAATCGGTAAAAGAAATCAATGATGAGTATGCCCGGAATTTTGCCACTCCCGGAGGGGTATGCAAGTATTATTACACCGATGATACCGAGGGCCGGAGAATAATTTTTGACAAGACCGCTGATGAAGACATTTTTATCCACTATATAGGAACCGGTATAGATGATTCCATGGCACAGGATACTTTGATACCTGTAACATATCAAAGCCCGCTGGAATATTTTGTGCTTTGGAAACTCTCGTCACTGGAAAAGCGGAAAGATGATGCCATGTATTTTAAATCTGAATACAACATGGAACTTAAAAAAATGAAATACTTTAGTCTGCCTTCAATGGAGCAGATTAAAACAGCAATATATTCAACTTATTCACAGGCACCGATAAGATAATTTGCAATGGAGAAAGGTAGCGTTGACATATCAGGCATAGGTAAGATAAACAATGCCAAGACAACTGATACAATGCTTGTTCTGAGACGGACGGGTAATGGATGGAAATGGAGACGTATTCCCTTTAAAGACTTTAGTGTAGAATCAGGTTCACAATCAGACCTTACCCTTGACGATGTATGTGATAATGGAGCAATAACAGATCAGTCCATTCAGGTGGCAGGACTTATTTCGACTTCTGTAATGAGTCAGAACAATAATGATGTTTTAGATGTAAGCAGTATTGGCTCAGAAAATCAAATACCTTTTTCTAACGCTGACGGAAACGATTTTAATTATTCTTCTAATCTTATATGGGATGGTTCTATTTTTGATTTGGGAGGCAATTTTCAATTAACAGGATATGCACAAGGAAGTAATTTTAGCCTAACAACTGATTTTAATGGACAAGAGTGGAAGGCTACGAACGATGGTTATTTTAATATGCGTAAACTTATTGTTCGTGAGTCTGCTATATTTAGAGAGCTTATTATAAACCAACTTTCAGCAATAGGAGGTAGTCAAATACTCAGTGCTGCTAGAGGTAAAATTAAAAGTGTAAGTAGTAATACTGTTACACTTGAAGACCCAAATGAAAAAGGTGTAAGCCAGTTTCAGGGGGATGTTGATGGAGATGGAACTTCTACTGATGGTGCAGATATATTTGTTGTCAGAACGGTTGACATTGATAGTAATCAAATCAAATATGTTACTGGTTGGGTTAAGCAGCATAATAATCCAGGAGCAGGTAACGGCAATCCAACAATAACGCTCACACAGGATTCTGCGGATATAAGCAATACAAGTGAGGCAAACTCGAATACATCGGGGTCAATAAGCGATCTTTCAGAGGGTGATGTAATAATGTCGAGAGGTAATGTGAATGATACTACTCGACAAAATGCTATATATTGGACTGCAACAGATACAGATTCTCCCGTTAGTAAATACTTTACCGATCTTGACAGAATAGATGCCTTTGACGACCAGGATAATATTAAAGTTACCTTGGGTAATCTGAGTAACATGAATGATGCTGCTTTTGGGGACTTTTCTGGTAAATATGGGCTTTATTCAAGAGATGTTTATTTGAAAGGTAAAATGGCTGTTGCAGAACCTCTTGATACAAGTGTAAGAGTTGAGCTTGATCCTTCAAAAAATACTCCCGCTAGTGGTACTATTTTGGATGGTGATGGACAGACAGAGACTACAAGTACGGATAGTGACAAAACAGAGTATATAAGCATACCTTTTGCCTCTGGACAACCTGAAGCATATCAAAATTTTGCAGTTAAAGTAACGATTACGGGTTATTCATTGACTCCTCGTTATAATGCTAAAGTATATATAGAGGCATATAGTGATAGTCAAGCTGCTTGGACTACTCTTGAAGATACTCTTTTGTGGATAGGAAGTAAAGGAGGGGACTTTACGGGTTATACAATAGCCTATATTGATCCCGATTATAGTGATTTCAGAATTAAAATTGTCCATAAGTATGGTAATACTTCTGGTACGGTTGCTTTTGATTGGCAAGTGTATGAGGGAACTGTTTTGATTAATGATAGTGGAATATATATAAGAACAAGTGATTGGACGTATAAAAAGATTGGGGCTAGTCAGAGTAGTGTAGGATATGTGGATGAAGGTGCAGGTGGTGATGAGGCTGTAGAGTGGGATGATATAGAGAACAATCCCTTCAAAACCAATTCCGCTTCCATAGGTGATGGCACAGCAAATGATATTTCCTTCATCTTTAACGACGATGGAATAAACAGAATTTTAGAATGGCAGGACGGGAACGCAAGGTTTAATTTTAGTGAGCCTTTGGCCGAACAAGGCAGCCGAGTAGCCACCCGTGTATGGTCAACTCTACAAAACGTGACAACGCAGGGCAATATAACTGATCAAGATATTTATATTCAAAAAACTATACCTCGTATATATCTTCACAGTGCAGATGGAACATCAAATGGTTACAATATAC
>NZ_JAHENT010000081.1 GCF_018609725.1 Methanohalobium sp.
CTGATATTTCTGTCCGAATTACGCAATCTGGAGTGTTTGAAGGTGTTATATATGCACCGTCTGAATCAAATGGTCGTGGACCGAGTAATGGTAAATCATGTAACCGTTCGACAGCAACAGTTTGCATCGGGAGTGGGTCTAGCTCTGTTACAGGGGCGGTTATCTCGGGTTCAACCGATGTGTCACAAGGTGCAACCTTAAATTATGATTCTAATATTTCATCAACAACATTTAATGAGTTTCCCGTCACATCAACAACCCCACCAAAATTAACTTATATACATGTCAGCACAAACCGTATTGATATGAATGAATCAAAAACACAGACCTAATATCATAAGTGTTTAAGCGTTAGAGGTAGTATGTAGTTAGTGGTATCTTGTCCGACGGCATGAGTTCTTCTTATTCGGGATTATATTCAATTATCAATTTTTTATTTGAAATTTCAAGTTAAACAAAACATTTAAATAGTTACAAAATAAATATGTATTTGGATAGGTAGGTTTTATGGGTAACCGCCTATCCAGTTTCTAATTTCACCCTGTTTTCACGAAATTTTAAAAACATTTATATAATACTATAACATCTAATTAAATATAATGCGTTACAAAAAAATAAACCGTGCTACATCTCCTGTCGTTGGAGTGATTCTTGTTGTAGCAATTACTGTATTTTTAAGTGTAACAATCGGTGTATTTGTTTTAGACTTAGGAAGTGAAAAAGAAATTGCTCAATCAGGTGTTACTATTTATGAAGATGATAGTGGACAAATAACTTTTCAATGGGTTAATAATCAAAATGCGGAATATATTAAGATTTTAGTAAATGGGAATGAAAAAGTGCAACTTAACTCGATTGGAGAGCAAAAAACAGTTACAGTTACAAAAGGTGATATTGTAACAGTTGTTGGTGTTACTGAGTCAGGCGAAGAAACAGTTCTTCGGACAACCATAGCTACTTCTGGTGATGCTAATTTTGAGATTACGAGCATTGATGTAACGCAAGTAAATTCGTATTCTGGTAGTGACAATATATATTATTTCGGTTCGCTCATCTATGATAATGGTCATAAAGCAGTTATTAATGCTCCACGAGCTAATAAGACCTATCAAGTTAATCTAAAAACAGGGTTACGGACTGAAATTATTGACCACTCACAATTTGATGGTAGTTCGTGGTATTATATGCGGAAAGATTATTCTGACTTATCTAGTTATATGTTAGTGAATAGAGCGAACTCACTTTCTCCGCAACGACAGTCTGATGGAGATAATAATAATAAATCGTTCTATGGGTATGATAGAGATGGAAATCAACTGTTTAATAAAACCAACGAAGATTATCCTGCTTGGACACAGCAAGCATACAAAAACAACAAGTATGTTGCAATCTTCGATGTTGATGGGTCTTTCGCAGGCACGGAACATGAGTATAGAGGGTTTTCGACAGATTTCACAACAGGTAAACGAACAAACATCACTCCCCAAGTAGCATCTGACCCACCAGGTGCAGCAGGAGCTACAAAAGTCGAACCTGTTGTCGGATATTCTGAGTCAGAAGACCGTATTGTTACATCATATCAGACAGATTATGACGGTGATGGTGACTATGAAGTAATTTTACAGTCGATTGATTCATCTGGAAATACAGTTGACTTGGAACGAATTGATGATGAAAATGTCTCATATTCTATTTCAACTGGAAGCGATATTGTGTATAACGGAACAGTTGTAAATAATGTTGCAATTGTTTATAATGCATCTAACGACAAGATTGATATATTCGACATTACAACAGGTGACAAATTAAATACTTTTAATTCTCGAAGCTGTAGTCAAAACTACGGAATTAATCTTGGGCGTGCTGACGGTGTTGCATATAGTAATATTGGTGGCTGTATATTTGCGACCAATCTTAATACGATGGAAACGCAATTTATTCGAGACTTCAACGCTGAAATCGTTAACAATCCTGTTCATGACCGTGAAAAACTTACGATGAATGTTGAACAAGGGTATATTGGTATCGTTACTGGAAACGAAGAATATACGGTCTACGAAGTGACAGTAAACAAGAGTTAATTATAGATACTTAGAAGAACAATTTTGGGAAGATATAATAAGCTTTAAACCCGTTCAACTTACTAGTCGAGTGTTTTACAATCAGCAATTTGTGAACTCTGCGGAGTTCAGATACAAGCGTTTCATTAGCAACACCTTCTGTTTTAATAATATGATAAGTTGTGTCAAAATTATTCTCATCAAAAATAACAAAGTCGTCTGTTTCTTCAATAACAGTTTTAAACGATTCTTTATATTTTGTTGGATACATATCAGTTTGGCAAAAATACTATAGGGTTTTAATGTCAAGTAAAGAGTGTAATGTTTAACAAGACTACTCTTGAAGAGTTTGTGTCAGAGTTCGAACAGTCTCCAATCGATGGACAATTCAAATCGTTTAGCCGTATTGATTTAATTGATGGTGATAAAACATATGCCGAATATGATGTAAATGACCAAATTGTTAGGCAGACTGTTGAAAATACTGAATTTGGGAATGTTGTGACGATTGAAGTCGATGGTGAACAAGTTGAAGAACTTTCGAATGCGAATCCAGAAGAAGTAGTAACTGCAATGGCTCGAAATACGATATCATTTGCAAAGCAATAAACTACTTTGAAAAGAAGTAAGTGTGTGGTATATTAGTATAGTAAAAGTTTCACTTATTTATACTTATTATATTTTCACACTATTTAAAAAGAATATTTTCTTTGAACTTTATGGTTTTTTAGTTTCATATTTACTAGATATACTTTGGTAGATTTATGTATAGTAATATATATTAACTTCCTAGTAGTAGTTAGTTTCTACCAAAGATTTTTAACCTTGTATATATTCTTAATATATATGCAAACATTTGATGACGCAAAAATAGTTGTCGATGAGGAAGAATATGATGTTAGTCAAGACTTCCATAAACTCACAATCACAACGAAATCTATGGATATATTTTATAAGAAAATAATTCTTCAGTCTAAAGTATTGTTTTATATGTCCCCATTACCTCGTCAGACACAAGACTATACAGATTTTGTTAGTATAGTGTTAACTTCATTTTA
>NZ_JAHENT010000082.1 GCF_018609725.1 Methanohalobium sp.
CTGCTGATGTACTGCCTGTAAATGATACCCCTGCTATTTCATCTCTTCCTATCAGTGATGATGTGGATTTCCCATCAAGAAGCAGTGTCTGGTAAACTCCTTCTGGGAATCCGGCTTCTCTGAATACCCCCTCTATTTCCAATGCACACATGGGTACATGACTGGAGTGCTTAAGAATTATCACATTACCTCCTGCAAGTGCATGTGCTGCAAAGCTTATAGCCTGCCAGAAAGGAAAATTCCAAGGTTTTATACTCAAAATTATACCAAGAGGTTCAAAATAGATTCCACAATTGTTTGCATCAGATTCTACTGGTTCAGGATGCATTAAATTTTCTGCGTCTTTTGCAAAATAATCAAAAGTGACTGCACATTTTTCAATTTCTCCCATTGACTGTTTTATTGGTTTCCCCATTTCTTTTGTGATAATTTTTCCAAGTTGAGATTTGCGATTCCTCAAAACATTTGCAACTCTGGAAAGATAATTAGCTCTCTCCGAGGCTTTGAGATTGCTCCATTTCAAAAAAGCCTCTTCTGATTTTTTTAAAATCTCATCTACTTTATCCTGTGAATACAATTCATATGTGCCGTTTATCTCTTCTGTTGCGGGGTTAATGGATGTTATTGTTGTCATGAATTTACCCTCAATTTTAAACCCATTTTAAGTTGCTGGTTTCCTCAACTCTCAAATTTATCTGCACGAACTAAAGCACTTTCCCATCGCAAAAATTAATCTGTATATTAATATACCCGAAATTGCTGTCCACAAAGGAAGTATAGAGTTTATACTGTAATCGTCACCAAAAATTAGTACAGATACTCCTGTAAACAAAACTACTAATTGTGATATTCTTATTCGTTTAAAATCCAGTCGTTTAATATTTAAATCGTCGAAAGAACAGATTCCAGAAATTGTGAAAATATGCAGCAAAAACAATAATGATACAATTAAAATAACCAATATGTTTAAAGTTGCAGGTGTTTTTAAGACGACATTTCCATTGAATATAATTATTACAGCCGATATGATAAGAGAAATAATTGTAAAATATCGATTATTTTTGTTGGGAGAATCCATGCTGCCATCCAGAAAAAAGACCAGTGATGTAATAAGGATAAATACCAATCCTCCATGATAGGTGAGCCATATACCTAATCCCATTACAACCAATAAATCCAAAACACCAGCATACCTTCCACTTGTTCTGTTTATAACACGCATAATCAACAATATCCAGACCAGAACAATGATATCTGGTGAGTGGGTAATCAATGAGGATATAAAAATAAAAATTGTTCCTGCAGAAAATAAAGCAGATAACTCATTGTCTGGGTCGAGTTCTCTTGCCAGTGCCCATGAAAGAAAAACCGATATCCCCGATTTTGTAGCCTGCAAAAAACTATCATACAGTGAGTAATTATTCAATGTATAGACAGCAACACCGGTTATTATGGCTGCAATAACCAGAATAAGAATTGCAAAATTTTGAGGATTAGTTGGGTCTATTGAGCGTACAACCCCACTAAAGTTACCAGGTTTCATTATTTTGTTAGATTAACCTGATAATAGTCCTCCTACGATTGCTCCAAGGATTCCAAGAATTGCTGTATGTGCCACCAGTAATATTGTTAAAAGAATTGTAGACCCTGCAAAAAACGCTCCCAACAGAGGTACAAAACTAAATATTGAACCAAGCAGTGTAGCCAGTATAACCCCGGGTATAATCATCAAAACTGTCATCAAAATTCCAACTTTAAATCCGCCCCAAGCATCCTTTGTACCTGCATAACCTCCGATAATACCACCGATTAATGGTGCCAATATATCTATAAACGGTAGCAAATACAATATAATTGTGCTAACCAGACCTATTAATGCTCCCTTTAATTCGTCTCCCATATTCATACTCCCTATAAATTATAAATCGTTGTGATGATATATAAATCGTATTTAAGTTAAATTTGAGATAAATATCTATAAATTCTTTCATACCCAATCATCAAACATGAACCAATTGCAGGACACCGCAGAAAAGATTCGCACAATGGAAATACGCGGTGCTGGAAGAATTGCCAGTGCCGCAGCAACAGCCATCCGTGACTATGTCAAAAATCTGGATGCAGAAACCATCCAGGAATTTGATGATAAAGTTCAAAAGGCTGCAAAAACACTGGTCAACACCCGTCCAACTGCAGTATCACTTCCCAACGCTGTCTGGATGAGTGTAAAACACAGCAAAACAAATGTAGATGATGCCAGAGAAGAAATAATAAACAATGCCAACCGTTTCATCAAGCAGGCTGATAACGCCCTTGAAAACATCGGTAAAATAGGTTCCAAACGGATACAGGATGGAGATGTTGTAATGACTCACTGCAACTCCCATGCAGCTTTGTCAGCCATCACAACCGCATTTGAAAAGGGCAAAAATATATCGGTAATTACTACAGAATCCAGACCCAGAAAACAGGGTTTACTCAACATCAAACACCTTAATGACTACAATATACCTACTACCTATATCGTTGATTCTGCTGTAAGGTCATGTATGAAAGATGTGGATAAAGTGATAGTAGGCGCAGATGCTATATCTGTCAATGGAGCACTCATTAATAAAATAGGTACTTCACAGCTTGCTCTTGCCGCACATGAATCCCGGGTTAACTTACTGGTTGTTGCAGAAACCTACAAATTCAGCCCCAGTACAATCCAGGGTGAGATGATAGAAATAGAAGACCGTCCTACCGATGAGGTCATAAATCCTGATGATTTAAGGGATTTACCTTATGTAGAGGTCAAAAACCCTGCATTTGATATTACTCCTGCTGAATATATAGACCTTATAATCACAGATGCGGGAGTTATTTCACCGAGTATGGCTTATTTTATAATAAAGGAATATCAGGGTTGGGAACTCGGTGATATTGGTTAACCTAAATTTTCTATATCAGGGGGGTCTTAATTAAAATAAAAATTAAGAAAAAATAATAAATCAGGTCTTTACCAGTGTTATAAACTGTTTTTCTCCTATCTCTTCTTTTAGCGATTCCCATTTTCTTTTGTTTATTATACATCCGGGATCGGATACCTGAACATCTCCATAATAGGCATACGCTCTGGCACGGCAACCTCCACATATGCTTCTATAATCACATCCCCCACAACCTTCATCGTATCTTCTCCTGTTTCTCATATCTTCCATAAATTCCGAATCCTTCCAGACTTCCAGAAAGTCATCTTCTTTTATGTTACCCAATACTTTTGGTAAAAATACGCACGGGATTATATCACCATTTGGCTCCAGACCACAGTAAAGTCTTCCTCCTCCACAGCCGCCGACAAACTCTGCAAGGAAACGGGTTTCGTTCCCCATGCCCTCCTGCTGACTTATGGAATCAAAGTGTGTAAGTGATGACGATGCATATTCACCAGATGCCATTATCCTTGAAAATTGAGGTGCAGTTGAAAGAACGGACATATCCCGTTTATCACATTCCTCTGCAAGGAAATTCAGTAATTCTTCCCTTTCCTCTGGTGAAAGGTCTTTATCGATTATATCCTTGCCTCTACCGGAAGGGATGAAATTGTAGTGCATGAAAGTACTTGCTCCAAGTTCTTCTGTCAGGTCTATAATGTCTCCCACTTCATTCAGATTATCCTTTGTCACAGTCATGGATACCTCAGTAAGAAGCCCTGTATTAACAGAGTTCCTGATACCCTGCACTGTTTTATCGAAAGCTCCAAAAAATCCACGGAATTCATCATGAGTTTTTCTGGTACCATCCAGCGATATCTGGACATAACAGCAACCACTATCTTTTAATTTCTGTGCAGTCTCTTTAGTAAGCATTGTACCATTTGTGGCAATAGCAAACCCCATGTCTTTTTCAGCAATTTTTTTTCCTACCTCAAAAACATCCTTCATAAAAAGTGGTTCTCCACCTGATATAGATATGTAGGCTACGCCTGCGTCCGCCATCTCATCTAATGCTTTCATTTTTTCTTCGGTGGTCAACTCATCAGAAGTTGGTTTTTTTCCTGAACTCTGATAACAGTGTTTACAACTAAGGTTGCAGGCATTTGTAAAATTCCAGACGACCAAGAAGGGTGCATATGAAGTAAAGGGTTTTTCCGGTCCCCGCCATGCTATACCTTCCAGAGTAGACACCAGACCTTTTCTCCAGTAACCGATTTGAAGGTTG
This sequence comes from Methanohalobium sp., assembly GCF_018609725.1. Taxonomy (GTDB): domain Archaea; phylum Halobacteriota; class Methanosarcinia; order Methanosarcinales; family Methanosarcinaceae; genus Methanohalobium. Next base: position 4,204 of record NZ_JAHENT010000082.1, read on the forward strand.
GATTTTACATCTTCCTCAGTAATACTGGTTCTGTCAACAACCGACCCTACTATCTTCATTACAATTTTTTCGGTTAGTCTGTCCCCGAATGAGAGGTTTACATCTTTATCGAAGGCATAACTTTTCAGGATTTTATCAAGACGTCGTTCATTACCAGTCCTTTTTGTAGTAAATTTCAATAATTTTCTAATTACTGGATTACCAAGCCAGTTTTCGATTATTTTTGCCATGTCCTCAGTCTGCTTTTTAGAGGAACTTTCAGTTACTGTCATTTATTAATCCCCCTTTATACTCCCCATAACTAAATCAAGGGGGTCTGCATTTATATCTACCACACAAACCCATATATTTATATATTAAAATCTGATATGAAATTTTTACGCCCTTTTATATTCAGGTATTATTTCTTACCCACTGCGGCTACATATATAGAAAACTGGTCTTTCCCATCAATTCCCAATAAAAAATTCAATTCCTCGTCCAGAAATGCAGCCACAGCACAAACTCCACAATCAACCGATTCCGCACTCAAATACAGATTCTGGCAGACATGACCTGCATCCAGAAGTAGATAGCGATAACCTCTACCTCCATAACGCCATGTCATCCTTTCTGTAACCGCCGTCCAGATAAATGTCACAGCACTGTTTTTTATAAAACTCTGACCCAGACATGCATCTGTTATTTTATCCGATAAACCGGTCTCTGTGTCCAGTACCAGAAGTTTATGTTCTATTGCAAGAAACCTGTAAAGACCCGGCTTTAAACCATCTACATTATTAATTAGCAAATAAGTTTCAAGAGCATGTCTGGCTCCGGCAGACGGAACGTTTCTAAAAGTAGCAGCATTTGGAATATAGTCTTTTACACCCTGTGTGCACCATAAAAGATATGATAGCTCATCCACTGTCAAGGCTTTTTCAGAATACTGTCGAATACTTTTGCGGTTTTCAATAGCCTGCCTTAATTCAATCTCATTTACAAAAATGTTTTCCGGTTTTGGTAAATCAATTAACGGTTTTGTGCTATCAAATTCCAGCTCAAGCGAAGGGGCCGGGTCCCCTTTCATTTGACCCGGTTTGTCCATGTTTTGAAATTTTGTATTTTCAATAAATTTTTTACCTGTATCCCCCACCATTTCATACACCACTATATTTTTATTGGAACAAGGTATATTATATTTTCTTCCAGTATTTCAATTGGAAAATATAATATACCATAAGACTATTAAAAGTAATATAAAATAATCTCAAAGGAGGTCATCCCAATGGAAAAAGGTACAGTAATGGACAGGAAAAATACAAGGTTTAGAGGAATTGCAAAACAGCAAATTAGGGAAGATGTTTTGGAAAAAATCAATAAATACCAAAACAATGAATCAGGTTCAAATAACGAAAATCAGTAAAAGATAGCATTTAATGTTTGATTTCGATTTGTTTATTAAATACATATTTTAGGTCTGATTGCAACTCTTCCAGAAGTTGGTCTTTTTTCTGGTTAAGTTCATCAAGGTGTTTTCTTTCACTATCGATTTCACTTTGAACAGTATCCATTGTGTTTTTGTTGTCGGATATCTGTTTTTCCAGATTTGCTTTTTCCTTATAAACCGTAAGCCTGTCAAGTTCTACTTCAAGTTCTTCAATTCTGGATGTATAGGATAACCTCTTTTCAACAAGATTAGAAAATTCATCCGATTCAAGCAGATGATTAACCTGTTCAATGATGTTGTTCCCCTTTCTCTGTTTGAGACCAAGTGAGCCGTCTTCCACACGATTTTTCATATCATTAAGGAATGAGGCAAGTTTATCTTTATCCAGCAAATGAACCTCATTATTGTTTATTTTTTCAATTACCTCTCTGAATTCAGGAGATAATGTATGTCTATCGCTTTTATCCTGTTTTTCCATTCTGGATATGGCTTTAGATAGTGGCGCAAATAAATCCTTCAGTTCAGAATCGATATTTGATTTTTCATCTCTTAATTTCTGGATTTCATTTTCCAGTCCTTCTGCTTTCTGGTAATTTTCACTTGCTTTCAAAGTTTCAAGACGGGTTTGTGCATCAGAAAGATGAGATTTTGATGATTCGTATTTTTTCTCAAGTTCCTGTATGTTGCTTTTTTTATCTTCTATTTGTTTTTTTATCTGATTGACCTCATCTATTTTTTCAGGAAGATTTTCATATATATTCAGTCTATCCTTAATGTTGTTGATTTTGTCCTCAAGGTCTGAAAGTGATGTATTTATTTCTGAAAGGTCATTTGAAAGATTTTTAAAAATTTCAGGAAAAATCGGCTTAATGTAATGCTGACTTTTGATGCTGTTTTCCACACAGGTATTAAGAGTTGATGTTGCTTCTGTATAGAATCGGTGTGCTGTTGATGGGTCGGTATCATATGGTATTGATATTTTATCCAGTATAATGTTTAGATTTTTAACAAAATTTTCTTTATTGGATTGAACCGCTCTCGGAATACCCTGATTTTTAATTTCCACACTTTCAAGTTCTTTTTTATCTTTTTCAAGGCTGTCAAGGTGGCTTTTGATTTCCTTATATTTTTGTGTAATATAAGGTTTCATATCGCTGAATGCATCGTTTGATTCGGATTTCATCCAGTTCTGGATTTCCTCAAGACCCAATGTGATTTTTTCCGGTTCATTTTGTACCTCTTCCTCTTTCTCCTTTTTCCCAAACAGTTTCCTTAAAAAATTCAATTTAATCACTAACACAATCGTTTAAATCAATAGATTATAAATCCGAATCCATATTCTACTTACGTCTATTATATCCAATTCCATTCAAAATGCATAGGTATCTTTTCAATGGTTATAAACCTATAGTTAATTCGTGAGGAGGCAGCAATCAGATGGAAGAGGTAATATATGAAATTCCAGCTTTAACGGTAGCCACTCAATAACTACATCCTCATACAAATTTGATGTTATAATGTATAATTAACAGTTTTGGTTTACAAATCCTGTAAAAGAATGAATTAAAACCGTTTATAAAAGGGGTTTATTATTTTATACCTGTAAATTGGTAAACTAACAGGATATATAGAAAAATACTTTATTTCATTGTAACCATATTTATTTTTAATATACAGGATATGTTCGCTAAAAATGGACCCGTTTGAAAAATACCAGTCAGTAATTATTTTAGGTTCTGTAATTCTGGGTTTGTTACTTGGACAGATACATTTTGTTGGTGAATATGCTGAATTCCTTATTGTTCCTTTTCTTGTTATAATGCTTTGTGGTATTTTTTTACAAATACCTTTTACCCAGCTCAAGAATTCATTCAAGAATTTAAGATTTGCAGGGGTTAGTCTCGCAATCAACTTTATATTCAATCCACTACTCGCCTACACTCTTGGATATGTCTTTCTTCAAGGTTCACCAGCGTTATGGGTTGGGTTTATAATGCTCATGGTAACACCATGTACTGACTGGTACCTTGTTTTTACCGGGTTATCTAAAGGAAATATCGTATTATCAACCTCTATTCTGCCAATGAATCTGATTCTACAACTTATATTACTGCCTGTATATCTTTTCCTGTTTGCAGGTACAATAACCACACTAAATATATCTTTTTTAATAGAAAGTATTTTGATTATACTGTTGGTTCCTTTTTTGATTTCAGTTGTTTTAAAATGGATTTCAGGAAAGTTTATAGGGGAATACTGGCTTGAAGAAAATATCTATCCAAAACTGGACCATGTCCAGCTTACGTTTCTAAATCTTGCAATTATGTCTATGTTTGCATCCCAAGGGGAATATCTGGTACAGAACCCCTATGTGTTAGTTCAACTTATTATACCGATCCTTATATTCTTCGTAATCGTATTTATATTTGGACAGGCTGTCGGGAAATTTATAGGATTTAATTATCAGGATACTGCAAGTTTAAACCTTACTACACTTGCCAGAAATTCACCTATTGCTTTGGCAATAGCCCTAACAGCTTTTCCAGAGCAGCCATTAATAGCACTTGCCCTTGTTATAGGTCCCCTTATAGAACTCCCTGTACTTGGTCTGGTAGCCCAGATTCTACTATTTATAAGAAATAAAAAGATAACCGATGTTTCTGGATAATAAATTCATAGATAAGTATCAGGTAAAAGTAAAAAGCAAAATAAACTTTTTTCTACAAATTTTTGTTAATGTAATCCTGCCAATTTCATTATTAATATTACAATGGTTACATTCCATTTTTATAGCTCAATAATTTCTTATATAATAAAGACGATATATATTTCATTAATAAATAAAATTAAGATTTGTGGGGTTATTCAAAAAGAGTTGATTGTTCAATCGAGTTTATCTAAAATTTATTTTACTATACCAACTCAAAAAGACAATAACGTGGATAGGGTTTGTTCAAAGGTTTGTCTTGAAGCGCTTTCAATTAATATTACTTTTTTTGGTTAGTTGAAAGGTTAAAAAAATAACTAGTCCAATAAGTAAGGGGCGTGTTCTATCATCAATAGAAAAGATATCAATAATAAATCACAAAAAAGGAATGACTTTTTTGAAGAAGTAGCAGAAACAAGTACATCGTATATTACAAAAGTGGATAGAAACGGTTATGTTGAATACGTCAATCCTGCCGCTAAAAAAGTACTGGGTTTATCAGAAAATGATATCCTAGGAAGTAGCTACAATGATTAGAAATGGAAAGTAAAGGATTTTGAAGGTAATCATTATCCTGAAGAACAGCTACCGTTAAATCTTGTCAAAAAGAACCTTAAACCTGTATATAATCTCAGACTTGCAATTGAATGGACTGATGGACAGAGACAATATTTAAATATAAATTCAGCACCGACTTTTGATGAAAATGGTAATTTTGATGGAATGGTATCATCGATAGATGATGAAACAGAAAAAGTTGCAAAAGATAAAAAATTAAAAGACAGTGAACAAAAATTCCGTAATTATGTAGAGCATTCACCCATAGGAATTTTTGTAGTCCAAAAAAATGGATATTTTATCGATGTAAATCCTGCTACACTATCCATGACAGGTTATTCCAGAACAGAGCTACTTTCAATGCATTTATTGGATTTATTCCCACTTGATGCTACCCAGACATTATATTTTTTTAATAAACTATTAAGAACAGGTAAATCATTTCTTGAAACACCTTTTATTACAAAAGGTGGCGAACGAAAATATGGATTCTTGGACGCTGTAAAACTTGCAGATAATCAATATATAGGATATGCAACAGACATAACTGAACGCAAAAATTCAGAAGAACATATCAAACAGCAAAGAAAACAGATACTGGAGTTTGAACAAACTAAAAAACTGGAACTGCATCACAGAATAAAAAACAATCTTCAGGTGATATCCAGTCTCCTTGACCTACAATCGAGCAAATTTGAAGAAGAAAAAGTTAATGATGCTTTCAGAGATACTCAAAACCGTGTAGATTCAATGGCACTTGTACATAAAAATTTATATGAAACAAAAAATCTGGAATATATAGATACTAACGATTATATAAAAGAATTAGTTGAACATCTTATATATCTATATGATGGAAATGATATCAGCCTAAATATCGATATCCAAGACATAAATTTTGGGTTCGATACCTTCATCCCACTTGGTATGATAATCAATGAACTGATATCTAATACTTTAAAATACGCTTTCAAAAATAATGATAATAAAGAGATATTTATTAATTTGTATGAGGACTACTCCAGTTATACATTAATAATAGGAGATAACGGAAAAGGTCTCAATGAAGATATAGATATCACTAATCCTAATTCGCTTGGTTTCCAGCTTATAAACAGTCTGGTTGAACAAATTGATGGGACTTTTGAACTGGATACTACCAGTGGTACAAAATTCATCATTAAATTCTAAGGTTTATAATCCAAAGTTACATATCCAAATCATTATCAATTGTTACTTTTTCACATTCAATTATTTCTTTTGGAATCCAAACTCCCTGTTGATATGCATCCAGCATCAGATATTCATCACCGATTTCATTAAGAACAGTGGAGTGATTTTTGAATTCAATACCGTTGTTTTCCAGATACTTGTTTGGAATATTAAAATAAACTAAATGTTTATCTGTTTTATCTATGAATATTTTTTTAAAGTTATAGTTAATCTATTTAGTAATTGTATTCAACTCTAAATATATATAATGAATATTTAACATATATAGTTATGGGTTTAAAAATGGTTAATTAGTTAATCTTAAGTTTATAACCTGATAGAAGAGCATTACATAAATCTCTTTGCAACCAATTTTTGTTTATATAAATCTTTAGCCTATAAAATTAATATTAAAAAGATAATATGGGAACAATCAAAATTTATTTTGCTTCGATTTTCCCATAAGGATTGTTTTCGTAATAATCCGCAAAATCGGTTATTGAGTTGTTTACTATACCAGAATCAGTTTTGGAACTAAAAAGCAATCGGGATATACTGGGTTTATTCAAATAGATTACATCAGGTTCACCTCTAATATCTCCAAGCTCTGCTGCAAGATTTATGGACTCATAGAGGTTACCGAACTTATCCACTAATCCAAGTTCCTTTGCTCTCATACCAGTATATATTCGCCCATCCGATATTTCATTAACAAAACTGCGGTTTAGGTCACGATTTTCTGCTACATGGTCTACAAAATTTTTGTATATCTCCTGCACAATTTTATTGGCATAATTTCTCTCTTCTTCTGTCAAACCTCGCCATGGTGCTCCCATGTCCTTGAGTTCGCCGGATTTGATTACCTCATGTTCTATTCCTTCTTCATCGTAGAATTCAGATTTGTTCTGGAACGTCCATATAACTCCAATACTTCCAGTCATAGTTGATGGATTAGCCATTATAACATCTGCAGGTGCTGAAACATAGTATGCAGCACTTGCTGCTACATCCCCCATTGATACAACAACAGGTATACCCTTGTCCTTTGCTCTTTCTATTTCTCTGGATATCTCCTCTGCAGCAGATGGAGACCCTCCGGGACTGTTTACACGCATGACGATTGCTTTTACATCACTTCTGTCTGAGGCTTTCCGAATACTACTGGCTACATCTTCAGAAGTGGAGTAGCCTATACCACCGGGAATACTTCCAGTAATCATTGTTCCCTGTACATGTATTACTGCAACTTTATCATTTGTAGAATACAGGTCTCCATCAAAGGTATAAACAATTGCCGCAAAACTTGCTCCAATAATAGTAATTAGTAAAAAGAAAATAGTCAGATACTGGCGTTTACGCCCTTTTCTTTTTACGGTTTCTTCTTTGTTAAATTTAGAATCAGGATCATGGATGTTTTTTTCCTGTGATTGCTCCTGATATTTATAGGAAAAATTTGAAGTATCTGAATTATAATTAAAAAATTCAACCGGTTCCTCTTCGTTTTTACCTTCAAAGTTCTGGAATTTATCGCCGGGATTCATTTAATTCCTCTTATACCAGTTACAATATATTGGTATTACATTAAAAGTCTTGCCTTCAAAAACCTTCTATCACCTGTTGCAAGCGAAATATATTTTATAGTTGTATATCATTCGATATAAATCGATAAATTAGTAATTCATGGGAGTAAATATGACAAAATTTCCAACCGATAAACCTGTACTTGTAACCTGTGGACTGCCTTACGCCAACGGTAAAGCACATATAGGACATCTGCGTACCTACATACCTGCCGATATATACGTAAGGGCTCTGAAAAAACATGGGCAGGATGTTACCTTTGTCTGTGGTTCAGACACTCATGGTACACCCATTGTTTTCAATGCCGAGGAATACAATACCACACCTGAAGAACTTATAAAAACATACCACAAACATTTTGATGATATATTCAAATCAATGAATGTCTATTTTGACGCTTTTGGCACAACTGAGGATGCCACCAACCACAATCGAACCCATGCAATTGTAAACAAGCTTATTGATAATGGTTACGTCTACTCAAAAACAATCGAAATTGCCTACTGTCCAGTATGTGACAGATACCTTCCTGACAGATACGTCAAAGGTAAATGCCCCCACTGTGCTGAAGCAGCAAGAGGAGACGAATGTGATCAGGGTTGTGGTAAACACCTTGAACCGGGAGAACTGGAAAGTCCAGTCTGCACCCTTTGCGGAGATGCTGCTGAATATAAAGAACAGGAACACTACTTTTTCAAACTTTCCCAATTCCAGGATTTCCTCCAGAACTATCTGGAAAACCTTGAAGGTACATCAAATGCAAGAAATTATGCCATGGGATGGGTCAAAAAAGGCCTTGATGACTGGTGTATTACAAGAAACCTTGAATGGGGCGTGAAATTCCCAGAGCGTGATGATCTGGTCGTTTATGTCTGGGTGGATGCACCTATCGGATACATATCATTTACCGAGGAATGGGCAAACGCTAACAACGAAAGCTGGGAAAAAATCTGGAAAGATGACTCCCGTATTGTTCATTTTATTGGTGGAGATATTATCTACCATCACTGCATTTTCTGGCCTGCCATGTTAAAAGGTGCAGAATATACCCAGCCCTGGTCGGTTGTAGCCTCTGGAATGCTTAAGATTGAAAACAAGACTTTTTCAAAGAGCAGAGGATATGTAGTATGGGTTGAAGAAGATTATCTCAATCATGGATTCCATCCTGACTTGCTGAGATATTACCTTGCTACCTATACATCACATACCAAAGAACTGAATTTCTCCTGGCCGTTCTTCCAGGAAAAAATCAATTCTGAACTTGTAGGTGTTTTTGGTAATTTCTTTTACAGGTCATTATTATTCGCCTACAAAAATTTTGGATACATCCCAGAAGGTGAAATTGAGTCCGATGTCCTGGATAATATCCAGTCCACAATAGATGGATACACAGAAGCAATGGAGAATTACGAATTCAAAAAAGCCATTGATACCGCACTATCACTTGCTTCCTATGGAAACACCTATTTCCAGTCCAATGAACCATGGAGATTAATCAAGGAAGATAAAACTGAATGTGGAAGAGTGATTGCAAACTGTATCCAGATAGCCAAAGCTCTTGTTGTCCTTTTTGAACCAGTAGTTCCTGAAAAGATGGAAGATGCATGGAAACAGATTGGTATGTCTGGTGATGTCCACGCATCCAGATACAGTGATGCCACAGAACTGGTTGAAAGCAATACACCAGTACCAAAACCCAAGATTTTGTTCAAGAAAATCGAAGATGAAAAGATAGAAGAAATGGAAAAAATATCATCTGACAGGGTTAAAAAGGCACAGGAAAAAGAACAGGAAAAGGGAATGAGAGAAGATAAAATGGAATCCGAGGAAAATATAAGCTTTGATGATTTCTCAAAGATGGACATAAGGGTTGGAAAAATTGTCAATGCAGAAAAAGTTGAAAAATCCAATAAATTACTCCGCCTGGAAGTTGATATTGGTGAAAATTCCCCAAGACAGGTAGTTGCAGGAATTGCAAAAAGCCACAATCCTGAGAACATTATTGGACATCAGGTCGTTGTTCTTGCAAATATGGAACCGGTAAAACTATGCGGTGTGGATTCCAAAGGTATGGTTCTTGCAGGAGAAAACAACGGTGCTGTATTACTAAAACCGGAAAAAGAGGTAACTCCCGGAACAAAAATAGGTTAAGGTTGGGAATAACTTTCCCTTCCCTTTTTCATTTAGCTTTTTCTTCCATCACCAGTTCCAGATAAGATTTCCTTATGGAGTCATTTTCTTCAATACCCAGTTTATTCAGAAATTCAAAAATCCTGTTGCTGTTGTGTTCAATATCCGAACCTGATTCTGACTCCAGTTCTACTTCAATAAACTCACCGAGCTGCTCAACAGAATCAAGGGCGATTACAAAATCATCCAGTTTATAAACTTCTCTTTCCTTTTCGACAATACCATATTCTCTGAAACCGAGAGACAGGAGAATATTACGCATATTTTCAGAGTCTACAGGAGTTTCAAATTCCTCACGGGTTTTGGAGATACTGTCCATTTTTTTTCCTTTATAGGTAAGAAACGCCTTATTGTCCCTTGAACGTATCCTGAGAGCCTCATCAGAGCTGGAAAAATCCCGATGTGGTGCGTTGTAATAGCTGTCAAAATGGTGCTCGGTTTCAATAAAACGAGCATCCTCATCTTTAAGCATTTTTCTTGCGGTTTCAAGGTCTGTACGGGCTTTTACTTCTACTTCAATCATTTTTATCAGGTGCAAATTTGGTTCCGTAGTATATCATTCCTTTGTCTCCACTTTCACCAAGTTTTCTGAAAACAGGTTTCACTCGCATACCAATATACATCTCTTCGGGATCTGCTACTATAGGACTTGTAAGGCTTGCTCCTTCATCCAGTTTAACTATAGCAAGTGGATAAGGAGACTGATTTTCAAATCCTTCCGCAGCACTATGAATAATTGTATAAGTCACAATTTCACCTTTACCTTCAAACCTATGTGACTCAAGCTCTCCCTCACGTCTACAGGTGGGGCACATAGACCTTGGCGGATAGAAATATTCATCACAACTGTTACAATGGGTACCTTCAAGATTGTACCTGTTAACCTGATTTCTCCAGAATCTTACAACTGACATTGATATCACCTTTTATTTGACAGAATATGCACAACAGCAGTAGCACCTGATCCTCCAACATTATGTGTCATTCCGATTTCAGCATTTTCTACCTGACGTTTACCTGCTTCACCTCTAAGCTGGTGGACTATTTCAACCGCCTGTTTTACTCCTGTAGCTCCTACTGGATGACCGCACGACTTCAATCCACCAGAAGTGTTTACTGGTATTTGTCCGTTGACTGCGGTATATCCATCTTCAGTGTATTTACCACCTTCTCCTTTCTTTACAAACCCAAGATCTTCGATGGCACATATTTCTGCTATGGTGAAACAATCATGGACTTCTGCAACATCTATATCATCAGGTTTCAGGTTTGCCATATCATAAGCTCTTTTACCTGCAGCAACAGTTGCATCCAGTGTAGTTATATCTCTTCGATCATGGAGTGCGATTGTATCACTTGCCTGTGCACTTGCTTTTATGTAAATCGGATTATCAGTATATTCATGGGCAACTTCTGCAGGAGCAAGAACAAGTGCAGCTGCTCCATCTGTTATCGGTGAACAATCAAAGATATGCAGAGGGTCTGCCACCATGATAGAATTAAACACAGATTCTCTAGTAATTTTTTTCTTATACTGGGATATCGGATTCATAGAGCCGTTTAGATGGTTTTTAACAGCAACATCCGCCAGCTGTTCACTGGTCGTTCCGTATTTATGGATGTGCTTTTTGGCAATCATCGCATATAAACCCGGGAATGTTGCTCCCATAATACCTTCCCATTCCCTATCTGATGCCGCAGCAAGTGCAGATGAGGCTGCTGCAGAGTTGACATCTGTCATTTTTTCAACACCAGCAGCTACTACAAAGTCCTGGTACCCTGATGCAACAGACATTACTCCCTGACGAAGAGCAAGTCCACCTGAAGCACAGGCCGCCTCTACCCGGGTAGAGGGGATATGAAGGTTTCTTGCAAGACCGGAATAATCGGCTATCAATGCTCCGATATGTTCCTGGTCTACAAATTGTCCTCCGCTCATATTCCCTACATAAAGCCCGTTTATTTCATCTCCGCTAATTCCTGCATCTTTTATAGCTCCTAATCCAGCTTCAACAAAGATATCTCTAAATGAATAATCCCACAATTCTCCAAATTTTGTACTTTTTATACCGATAATCGCAACATCTCTCATAACTAACCCCTCTTTTTGTAATCACGAACGTTTTAATTTGCCTTTGTGCTTTGCATACTTTGCATAATCTACATACACCGGGTCTTTCAACTGGTCCCAGACTTTTGGTGAATATTTCTGGAATTGTTCCATTTTGTCTGTAACCTTTATGCTGAAAGCGTCTGCTCCTGCGCCTGAACCGAATGCTGTAGCAAATATTCTGTCTCCGGGTTTTGCCTGGTCAAGGGTAGCAGCAATACCCATCATACATGAACCTGAATAGATATTACCGAGTTTGGTTATTACCATTCCAGGTTCTATTTTATCCCTGCTAAATCCCAGTTCCTTTGAAACTCTTGTAGGGAATTTACCGTTTGGCTGATGAAATACTGCATAATCATAATCTTCAGGACCAGTGCCCATCTTTTCCATAAGACCTTTGGATGCACCTATTACATGTTTAAAATATCCAGGTTCCCCTGTAAAACGACCTCCATGCTGTGGAAATTCACTGCCTTCACGTCTCCAGAAATCAGGTGTATCGGTTGTAAAAGAATAAGTATCCTCTATCAACGCTATGGGTTCTGATTCATTATCGCCCATGATAAAGGCAACACCGCCGGATGCTGCAGTGTATTCCAGAGCATCTCCTGGTGCTCCTTGGGATACATCTGCGCCGATTCCCATTCCCAGATCTATCATTCCAGATGACGTCAGACCCATACAGCTCTGGACAGTTGCAGACCCTGCTTTACATGCAAATTCAAAATCAGCCGCTGTCATCACCGGTGTTGCACTTATTGCTTCAGCAACTATAGTACTTGTTGGTTTTACAGCATATGGATGACTTTCAGAACCAGTATAAACCGCACCGATACGAACTGGGTCAATATTTCCGTTTTCAATCGCAGCTCTTGCAGATTCTACTGCAATGGTTGCCGCATCTTCATCAAGGTCTGGTACGGATTTTTCAGATACCATCAATCCAGCTTTTAAGGTCTCTGCATCCTCTCCCCAGACACGAGCTATATCTTCAACTTTTATCCTATATCTTGGTATATAGGAACCATATGAAACAATCCCTACACTCATTTTTTCACCTGTTTGATTATATTAATAAATTTTATTCGATTATGTGATACTGGCTGTACTTTTTTAATGATTCTACCAACCCATCAATATCCATAGTAGTTGCAAGAAGCGGGATTCTGTCAATTTCAGCCATTTTCCTTGCAAGCGGGTCAACTTCATTTTTCCGCAGCCCATGAATTACAACTGCTCCAGGTTTTAGATTTGTCACCCTGATGGCTACCATCGGGGATTTTCCAGTGGATACTTTGGTAAAAACCATCACACGTTCTGTACTCCAGCCATAAAGTTTCTGGAATTCATGGGATGAAAGCTCAAGAATGGCTTTTTTACTGTCAATCACCGTAAAACCGTAGAGTGGTTTTTCCACTCCTTTATTGATAACATCCGCATCTATAGATTTACTCAGCTTTGCAAGTTGCATCGGATAGGTATATTCATACGTTGCATAAACAGCTCTTGAGGATGTTTCGGTGTATAGCATACCTTCATAAGCATGTATTTTTTGTCCACCCCGTTCAGCATCTATATTTAAAAGCGCTTCAACTATTTTGCTTACAATAAGGATTCCTGGCGATTTTCTTCGACCACTTTCATAATCACTGATTACAGAAGGTGATACACCAAGATAGTTGGAAAGATCTGTTTGTGCGACTTCAAAATTTAATCTCCATTTTTTAAGCGCTTCTCCAGGCTTTTCGGACAATGTAATTTCACCAGCCATCTTTTCAGACAATCTCTGGCGAACATTTTCATGGGATTCGTTTTTAGCCATTATTTACTCCAAAGAAACATTTGCAGGTATATATATTTAACGAAGTTGAATTCGTTTATTGACGACCAAAATAACTTTATTAGCAGATTTTAATTATTTACATGTCGAACGTAAATTATTGTTATATGTTTTTCACAAAACAGAACAAAAGAAAACGTTTCAGAACTTAAATTGTATCTTAGATGTCCCAAACAGGTATATTTTGTAAATCACGGATATGAATTACTCCCTGATATTACCTGTTCATATATTGAAAACCTGTTAATTAAAGAAATGGGATTTAAATATCCAGAAATCATAAAACATACGTCAAAAGACGATGGTATCGATAAAATACTGGAAAATGAATTTTACAACACAGCTGAATATATTAAAGACATTTATCCTGATGAACTTGTTAATGTATCATCTGAATTAGTAGAAAACGCCAAAAACAACGTTTACAAACATCTTGAAACTATCACTACCAATTTGAACTCTACAATATTCTATCACGGAAAAATCTTTTGCTTGAACAGATTACACCCTGTGAACTACCGCTGAGCTAAAGACTCAGCGGCTTCGAGAGAAGGTTACCTTGAAAGTCTTACTCTTTAAATCAAAGATTTAAAGATATTTGTAAATTTTCAATTTACAAAGTTCTTCCAGGAGAGTTCACATCCCCACTATCGATTGATTATCCCTGTAAGGGAATCACCGATTACCTTTCTCAAGATGTTCAATGCTCCGTTGATATCAGCATTGATCAGTCTACCTGTTGACGACTGGAAGATACCCCGTTTAGGTCTCTTACCAAGATACTTCTTATGTTTTCTGATTGGTTCTAATGCCAGTGCATCAACTTTACTGGTATAAGCCTCATCGACTTCATGATACTTTATACCATGATATTCACGAGAAATGGAGCAGGAAGCCAACAGTTTTAACTGTTGGAGGAATGCGTCTAATTATTAAATAAACCATTAATGAATCAACAACAGCATCTCTGATCCATAATTAGTTTATATATGTATAACATATTTGTAGATAGCATGTACCTGACGTTGAAAGTCAAACTGAATCCCGATAGAGAACAACGCAATAAACTATTGACAACTATGGAGAAGTTCAATGAGGCCTGCAACTATGCTTCTGAGATTGCATGGCACAACAAGAAATTTGGTAAAACCGGGATTCAGAAACTGACTTATTATGACATCAGGCAAAAATTCGCTCTGTCTGCTCAATTGACTGTCAGGGCAATCGGTAAAGTAGCTGAAAGCTACAGCAACGATAGAAAAACCATGCACAAATTCGATAGAAGAGGAGCTGTGGTCTACGACCAGAGGGTACTGTCGTTCAAGGGAAATGATATGGTTTCTATACTTACACTGGATGGTCGTGAGAAGATAGGAATATCTTATGGTGA
>NZ_JAHENT010000083.1 GCF_018609725.1 Methanohalobium sp.
ATTAAACACGCTCGTCCACTACTTTAAACAGGTGTAGAGTTTTTCCCTCATTCTCTACATCTACTGTCTATCCTTTACTATAGGACTATAAATATTTATAACAAATGATGACAATATTTTTCTTGCGTTAAATATCATAAAAGCGTTGAAAATTTTAACAGCTTTGTAATCAATAAAACGCTTTAATTGTTCCATAATCCTTTGTTACTTTCTATGGCTTCACCCTCAATTTCCAGGAATCTGTCCATATATTCAATCTCAGCTTCATCATACACTCTGGCATATCCGTTTTTCAGAAGCATCTCGTTATACATAGTTTCGTTTTGTAGATATACATACGCCAGCAGTCTCCCATAATAACCTCTTTTACCTGAGAGATCATCGTATTCCAGCCTGACTTCTTCACTATGTAGGTGTTTTTGTGTGTAGTCAGTAGCCTTATGACCCCACTCAAGCAGATAATCAGAGCTGTCGATACCTTCAAACTCCTCTGGTTCGTTTTCTACATGTGTTTCTGGTGTATCTACACCTAAAAGCCGAACTCTTTCAGTAGATCCATTGGTAAAGGTTACATCGATAGTATCACCATCGACAATATTGGTTACTTTCACTGTAGTATTTACTTTCTGAATACCATTATTTGATTTATCAGGTAAAGACTGCAAATCTTCACTGCTGGTTTCTGTACATCCTGAAACCAAAGCTAGAATTATACAAACGGTGAAAATTGTCAATTTTAAAAGGCTATTAGTCATATGTCCTACCCTCTATATTATTCATAAGTAACCAACTAAGTAAAATATATTGTTTAACTAAATAAATATATTTAGATATTTTACTGTCAAATATTTATCAATCAGTCGTTATAGATTAAATATAGTATAAAAAGAGAAATCAAGTATGCCGTGTAGAGTGGGAATCACTACAAGACCAAGGGAACGAGAAGATACTTGGAAAAATAAAGTGGTAGGCTTTAAAAAGTGGAAAATAATTAAGAAATGCAATAATCGGAAAGAAGCTCAAGAATATGAAACGATGTATGCTAAAAAGCGCGGATGTAAAGCACACTATGGTGGAAGTGATGCTAAAGGGACTTGATATGTGTATTACTTCGAATATTCAAGAGAGAAATAATTATAGAAGTTAAATACTTCTTATTTTTTGGCTCTGTAGAAACCCTGTTAAAATCGATATCAATTAGATATATTTAGCAAATATAATCAATGTTCGAAAGCACATCTAAAAATACCATTGATTCCCGTTAACATTGGTATATCAAGGATTTCTACAGAGCCGATTAATTTATTTGTTAATATGGCATTCATCCAATCATCCATAAACCAGAGATGGCTGATGCCACCTGATATAAGAGAAACGATTAGGACTAATCATATCGTTTACTTAATAGGTCCTTTTGTAGAAGGAATCCATATTAATATTAATTGTCGGACAGCCTATTTAGTCATTGGTTGCTGACGTACTGCTGTTGCCCCATCATCGTAAAAAGAACCAATAGTTTTATTTTTTATTTTTCGTTGACGGAATAATGAAAATAAAAGTGGTTCCACTACTTTCTCCACTTTCAACCCAGATTTGTCCACCATGAATTTCAACCAATCTTTTAACAAGCGCCAGTCCAAGACCAGTACCAGCATATCGCCGGTTTGCACCTGTATCCAATTGTTTAAACGACTCAAATATCTCATCCTGTTTGTCTTTCGGTATACCGATACCCGTATCGATAATTGAAAATTGGTATGCATCATTTTTCTGCTTAACAGTGACAGTTACAGAGCCTTCACTTGTGAATTTTATAGCGTTGTAAATTAAATTGTATAAAATTTGCCTTAGTTTTATTTCATCTGCATATATGTATTCAATATTTGAATCGATTTCCGAATCTAAAAACAGACCTTTTTTTGATGCAAAAGGATACAATTTAGATTTCAAATCATTAAGTAGTGCTGGTATTGATATTATTTCCCGATGAAGCTCGAGCTTACCAGATTCAATTTTTGCTAAATCGAGTATATCATTTATTAGGTCAAGTAGATGCTGACCGCTTTTATGAATTTTATCTAAGTAAAGTGTTTGATTGTCGTTCAAATCTCCTACTTTTTTTTTCAGCATTACATCAGAAAAACCAATAATCGATGTTAGAGGAGTTCTTAGTTCATGACTTACATTTGCCAGTAATTCACTTTTTGCCTGGTTAGCAGCTTCTGCTTCTAATTTTGCGTTTATTAACTTTTCTTCTGCTTCTTTTCTAACAGTTATATCACGTGCAAATCCCAGTATTACAGGCTTACCACTTAAGTTGATGAGGGTCATCTTAACTTCTACAGGGAATTCTGAACCATCTTTGCATTTATGAACAGTTTCACCACGATACGAATCATGAGGTGATAAGTTGTTCCAGTATTTTTCTCTGAAAGCTTTGATATCGTCCACTTTGGGGTCTATATCAGAAAGATTCATCGACAACAGTTCACTTTTTGTATATCCAAGATATTCACTCGCAAGTTTGTTTGCGAACACAATATTTCCGTCAAAATCATGGGCTAATATAGCATCGGCAGCTTGTTCTATGACCGTCCTAAACCTTTCTTCACTTTCCTTCAATTCGTTTTCAACTTTCTTACGTTCAGTTATATCTGTAGTGAACCCTATATACTTACCATCTGGAAGCTTTACCGCATCCAGAATAAAGTACCTTCTTTCACCTGTTTTTGTGATAAAGGGGAGTTCTATTGAAAGTTTACCCTTTTCCAAAAAATCATTATATACTTGTTTAATCTGGTTATGTACTTCAGGAGGATGTAAGTATATCAAGTTCATAGAAAGTAATTCGTCTATTGTATAGCCTGTAATATAAGAAGCAGCAGGGTTCACATCAAGATAATATCCATCATTGTTGACAACAAAAATACCTATTGGAGAATTATCTATGTAACTACGGAATTTTTGCTCACTTAGCTCTAATTCTCTTTTCTTCTTTATTTTTTCAGTTATATCTTCGATGGCTGATACCATTCCATCGAATTTATAATTCTTATCAAAAATAGGTGCAGAATTTATAGACAATAATTTCCTTTGGCCATCAGGCCATTCGATGCCATGTCTGATATCGTATATTGGTTCTTGATATTTCTGGACAAGTTTAAACGGTAATTTATCTTTGGGATAGTGATTTCCATCTATATCTGTTATTTTCCATTCCACATCATCATACGTTCTTCCTTGTATATCACTTCTGGACAAACCTAATACATTTTCAGCAGCATGGTTTGCATATACAATATAGCCGTATTTGTCCACCTTTGTTATACATATAGGGCTTGTATCCGCTACCTTTTCTAAAAAATCTATTTGATTACGGAGTTCTTCTTCAAGTTTTTCTTTGTAAGTAATGTCATAGTAATGTTCAATACGTCCACCAGTATAAAGCCCTGATTTGATGGGTTGGCTCCAGTGTTCAAGCCATCTCTCTTGAAGATTCTCATCTGGCATAACATGGCACACAAAATTCTCAACGTAGCTATTATCGTCATAGGTAGCAAGTACCTTGTTCGCGAATCTCTCACTGTCTTCAAAGATATGTTTCAACCTGTTCTTGACAAGCTGACGTTTATCCATACCAATTACATCTTCACGATTGATGCCAAAGTAATCTTCCATGACCTTATTAATCCAGACAACATGAAAACTGAAATCGAGTATAAAAATCCCCACCCGTGAATTGTCAAGGACATCATTCACAATGGTACTATGCCTCTGTTCATTTTTTACCAATTCCTTTTCTGATTCAAGGTTGTGCAAAGCATACGATATATCATTGGTAACTTCATGGAATAATTCTTTGCTGTTTTCAGAAACTACATCATCTGAACCAGAAACTGCTAATAACCCATATAATGTACCTTCATGCTCAAGCCTTGAAACCAATGCTTTATAACCCGATTCGTTTCCAACCAGCTGGCAATCCGAACAATTTGAATTTTTACTTTTTACAACCAACAACTCATCAGTTTGGTTGAATATATCTTGAATGCATTGAGTAGGTTCACCGTTTTCGTATTTTTTCAAAAAATCATTAAATTTAGAACCAATTCTTGATTCTGCTGATGATATTATATTTTTGTTGCTGTCTAAAAGAAGTATCCATGCGCTTTCATAAATATGTGTATTTGTTAAGATATTGCAAGTTTTTTGTATTAATCGATTAATATCCTTTTCTCTTATGATAAGCTGATTAACATTACTTATAGATTGGATTAATTGTTTCAGCCTCTTGTGTTCGTCCATCGCTTTTGTTATGACCAGACCAAACAGCAGGAAAAGAGGTAAAATAATAAAGTGTGCAAGGAAATCAAATACTGATAAACCAGTTGTTGGTTCAATATTTGGATAAAAAAGTTCTATAATCGATTCTACTACAACTATAGATAGACCAAGCACCAGAGTGATGGTGATTACAAATTTCTTATTTTCAAAATATTGCAGTAGTTTCATGGACGAATCAACTTTCAGATTAATTTAATATTTTATAACTCATTATTTTGTCCCTTATATTAATATGAAGAGTGAACTACCACTTGGCTAAAACCAAGTGGCTTCATAAGGAGTTTACTCCAAAGAGTCTTATCCTTTTTGGATGGTTCACACACACACTATCGGTTATCCCTGAACTCATTTCAAAACATGGTTTAAACCTTGTTCCAGCATAACATAAAACATGAGATATTTAATAACCCTTTAAATACTGAATCCAATCTTTCGTATCTATTATTTAATTTTCTGAACCCAATTTTCAACCATGCAAAGAACCGTTCTATAGTAGTTCTCTTGTGATAAGACCTGAGTTCAAATCTTGTAGGTCTTCCACGTCTCCTTCATTTCTGACTTCTGGGATTCACCGGTATATTGCTTTTAATCAATCTAGCTCTTAGATATCCACGGATATCTAAGGTATCATATGCTGAGTCAGCCAGTACTTCATCAGGTCTTGTTCTGGGTCTGGATCCGGTATTAATCTTGATACATTCCATGAGTTCAACGAACTTTTTACTGTCATGTTCGTTTCCCTGAGAGATGACTAATGCTACAGGAAAACCATCAGTAGTTACACACGCATGGAGTTTTATTCCTTTCCTCTTCTTGTAACCATTGTATCGTGTTATTTCTTCCTTTTTTGGTCTCGATGAAACTGCTGTCAATACATACAGTATCTAACGACAGGTTACCATTGCTGTATGCGGTATCGCGTAGAGCTTGTATAATATTATCCCAGATACCTTCTTGTGACCATGTTTTCAATCGTCTCCATGCGGTCACAGGTGATCCATAACGTTTGGGCATATCACCCCACCGGCAACCGGTAATCAATACAAACAGTATACCATTGATGACCTTGCGGTCATCAACCCTTTTCCTACCGGTTGAAGGTTGTGGCGGTAGATAAGGTTCGATGAATTCCCATTGTTCATCAGTAAGTTCTTTGAATTCCATTCACCCCCCTCATAAAGAAATTGTATGAGGGTTTATTAAAATCTTAAAGTTTTGAAATGGAATCAATTTTAATTGCCTTGATTTTTATACTGACAATGGACTCTGCGTATCTGGATATGTCATATTCATCAATTACTGAGGATAAAGCATTATGAGGAAATTCGGATTCATCTATTATTTGGATGTTTTTAAATCCTGCATTTTCAATTAAATCCAGATAATCATCCTTTTTCAAAGCTCCTGAAATACAGCCGACATAAGCGTCTATGGAATTCCTTATTGGTTCTGGTAGGTTCTGCAAGAGGACAATGTCTGATACAACTAATCTGCCATTTGATTTCAGGACTCGATACACATCATTGAACACTTTTTCTTTATCGAGGGACAGGTTTATGACACAGTTTGATATAACAACATCAACACTATTATCATCAAGAGGTAAATTTTCGATTTCACCCAGTCGAAATTCAACGTTTGTATAATTGTCTTTTACAGCATTATTTTTGGCTTTTTCAACCATATCAGGTGTCATATCAACACCTATTACTAAACCGTCATCACCTACCTTTTCAGCAGCCAAGAAACAATCAAAACCCGCACCCGAACCAAGGTCAAGAACGACCTCACCCTTTTTTAACGATGCAAGAGAGACAGGATTGCCACAACCCAAACCAAGATTAGAGTCTTGAGGAACGTTTTTTAAATCCTCATCTGTATATCCAGCAAGTTTACTAATTTCTTCCGGTGATTCACTACTTCCACAACATGATACAGGACCACAGCATGAATTGTTATTTTTGGCAATCGTTGAATATTCTTTTTTCACAACGTTTTTGATGTCTTTATTTTTCATTCTTGTACCTCTATTTTTTAAATGACAACTTTTTTAAGAGTTTTCATATAGCCATTTCAAATTTTGCTGAAACCAGTATATATAGTTTAAGATTATCTTAAAAATTAGAAAACAACAAATTTTCTGGCTTATCTTCATTAATTATAAAAAAGAAAAAATAGAACAAAGGTTTAATTTAAAA
>NZ_JAHENT010000084.1 GCF_018609725.1 Methanohalobium sp.
GTGGAGATATCTCAGATATACGTAGTAGAGTATTTGAAAACACCACCCTCCCTATTACAACTGTTCCTATTTATCAGTCTATAGTGGAACACGGAATGAAAAATGTAACATATGAGGATATATTCTCTACACTTGAAAGACATGTGGATGAAGGAGTAAGTTCTGTTGTTCTGCACTGTGTAGATAATAATACACTTGGTAAACTAAAGGGTTCAGAAAGAGTTATGGGTATGGTATCAAAAGGTGGATCATTTACCAGTGTATTTATGCTGACCAATGAATGTAAAAACCCATTCATTCAAAATTTTGATGCTGTCCTTGAAATCCTGAGGAAAAATGATGTGGTGCTTTCACTCGGTAATACCATGAGAAGCGGATGTATCCATGACCTTTATGATGATGCACAAATGTCGGAAATAGAAACCAATATCCGTCTTGCAAACAGGGCAAATGAAAAAGGTGTACAGGTGATTGTGGAAGGTACCGGTGGACATGTTCAGGCAAATGATATTCCTGATACAGTTAGATACTACAAATCCCTGTCTGAATACCCTCTTTTTGTGGCAGGACCCCTGCCTATAGATGTAGCCCTTGGATACGACCATATAGCAGGTTCTGTAGGTGCCAGTATGGCAAGTGGAGCAGGAGCTGATTATCTCTGCTACATAACGCCGTCTGAACATCTTTCACTGCCCACACCGGAACAGGTCAGAGAAGGACTGGTTGCGTTTAAAATCGCTGGTCATATAGGGGATACAATAAAATACGGTATAAGTGACAGAGATTTTATGCTGTCTATGAAACGGAGAAAGTTTGACTGGGACGGTCAAATAGAAATGGCGATTGATCCGGATAAACCTAAAGAAATGTGTCCAATGGAAGGTCCATGTACAATGTGTGGGGAATATTGTGCTATAAAAATTATGCAAAACTATCTCTCTGGAGATAATAGATATGGACATTAATTGCCCTAACATGCAGATGTTTGGAATAAAAACACCGATTATAAAATCCGGAGACGATATCTTAAAAGCTGTTGGAGCTGGGTTTGAAAATGCAAGGATTATCCCACAGGATAATGATATACTTATTTTGGCAGAATCAGCGGTTGCAACTGCTGAACATCGAATGATAAAACTTAGTGATGTCAAATCCAGTGAAATGGCTAAAGAATACGCTCAAAAATATGAGATAGACCCCAGAGAAATGGAACTTATTCTTCAGGAATGTGATGAAATAATTGGTGGTGTACCTGGTGCTGTACTTACCATTACAAGGGGAAATCTATCACCAAACGCGGGAATTGATAGTTCTAATGCACCTGATGGTTATGTAATACTTTTGCCGGAAAACGCACAAAAAAGTGCAGAATCAATCCGAGAGGGCATAAATAAACAATTTTTCTGCAACTTGGGGGTTATCATAGGAGATAGCAGAACCCAGCCGATGAGGCTTGGATGTGTAGGAATTGCACTTGGTACATCTGGTATTGTGCCTGTAGAAGATGCTCGAGGATGTCGGGATTTATACGGCAAGTCTTTAAACATTACACATAAAGCAACAGCAGATAACCTCGTATCTGCTGCCCAGATTATTATGGGTGAGGCGGGAGAATGTACTCCAGCTATCCTTGTAAGAGGTGCACCTGTAGACATTGTAAACGAATCGGTAGAAATGCACCTTTTTTCAAGAAACGAATGCATGTATTACAGCAATATAAGTAAAAACAACAAGTCTCTGTCCAAATGTCAATAACTTATTTATATGAAGAGAACACTGGTTTTGTATAACAATTGCAATACCAAAATGTTATTGTAAAGTTAAAATACCGTTTTGAATTTTAATATAAACATAAAAAGGTGAACAAAATGGGTAAACCAATATTATTAGATTTCAGTGCCACATGGTGTGGACCGTGTAAAATGCAAAAACCAATTATTGATGATCTTAAAGAAAAATATGGAGATCAGGTAGACATCAAAGAAGTAGATGTTGATGAAAATGGTGAAATGGCAAGGAACTACAATGTTATGGCAGTACCTACCATTGTAATCGAAAAAGATGGTGAAGAAGTCAAACGATTCACAGGATTAAAACAGGCAGATGTCCTGAGTGCAGAACTGGATAAACTTCTATAACCTTTCCTTTTGTTACTTTTTTGATATTAAATTGCATCCTTTCTAATCAGAATATGTATATATCTTAATATTATTCACCTGATTTGAGAGGGATGAAAATATCAGAACAATTAATAGGTCTTGGAATTTTTGCTTACCGGCAAAAAAACGCAAGAGGCACATTTAAACCACACCTTTCCATAAGTTTCAGGTCCAAAAAGGGCAGATTACATACTTTTTCTATTGATACAACCCGAATACCTGAAAAATATACACAGCCTGATGCATATCTTATAACACATGCACATGGAGACCATCACGGCAAGTCTGCAATGCTTTCAAACCGTTCATTGTGTTCTGATAAGACAGCACTTGCACTGGAATCCAGATATGGTAAGAAATTCAATGGTAAATCGGTTGAAATAGGCGAAACAATAGATGTCGGTGACGTATCCATCTATACCTATCCCACCGAACATACGGTAGGGTCAACTGCATTTTACTGGGAAAATGATGTAGGTACACGTATATTGGTAACAGGTGATGTGAAAGATGCATCCTGTCTACCAGATTGTGATGTTTTGATAACAGAGGCAAATTATGGGGACCCTGCGGATTTAAAATGCCACTTTAATGATGATCTGGATGGTTTTAAGGATATTTTTGAAAGCTGTAACCGTGTAGCCTTCGGTGCCTATGCTTTTGGAAAAGCCCAGAGAACCGTAGAAATTCTCAGGAAAGTGGGATATAACGGAGCTATAGAAATGGAGGACAATACTCTGAACCTGACACAACTTTTACTTGATAATCCGGGTGAACTTTCAGGTATCGGAGAGTCCGACAACAATGAGGTGTGTGTAGTTCCTCCTCACTATTTGGATGACCTGCCTGAAGATATATCAAAGTACAATGTAACCGGAAGAATAAACAAAAATCAGGTGTATCCGTCAATCCAGATAAGCGACCACCTTGATGCGTTTGGACTTGTTGATATGGTGAAATCAATAAATCCTGAAATTACTATTGTATATCATCCAAAGGGACATAGACCATCAAAATTTGCAGATTATTTGAATTCTATAGGTATTGATTCTATATCCATTGATAACATCAACAATGTTTTGAGCAATGAATTTATTTAACTGGTAGATATTTATCTGGGACAATAAATGTTTATATAGCTTCCAATAATTCATGGTATTCTACTTACAAAACCGTTTATCTATTCATATTAACTCATTCAGGAGACCGGAACAATTTGAGTGAATCAACCCCCCAAAAACAGGGAAAAGGAAAAAAAGAAGAATCAGAGGAACAGGAAAGTACCAGTAAGGTGAAGGGTCCTGAAGCATTTGAAAAAACACCGGAACAAAGAAGAAAAGACCGGGTAGAAGGAATTATTAAAACTGCAGTTGCGTCAATACTTGGTATTATAGCAGGAGTTGTTGCTGAGTATATTTTAGGAACTGGTGCAGGTACCACATGGTATGCAATAATAGTCATAATAGCGATTGTTACCTATTATATGCAGCGTGTTATCTACCCCCAGATAAACATCAGCACAAAAGAGTTTGGACTTAAAGATTGGTTTTATGTGGAGTTTCTCGTAATAGATTTTGCACTGGTTACTTGGGTATTGATGCTGAATTAAATATACAGGTTAATTTAAAAACTTCCTTTTTACAAATAGATAAATTCAGGTTTTTAACAGGAATTGGTTGGTTATGAGGATAGCAGTATTAAACTATGATAGATGTCAGCCCAGAAAGTGCAGTAAAGAATGCCATAAATACTGTCCCAGAGTAAGGACAGGTGATGAAACAATCTATTTTGGTGAAAAAGGAAAACCTATAATTTCTGAGGAACTGTGTGTAGGCTGTGGTATATGTGTCGATAAATGTCCCTACAAGGCTATAATGATTATCGGCTTACCGGAAGCACTTAAAGAACCTCCGACACACAGATATGGAACAAATGGTTTTGTGCTTTATGGACTTCCAACACCACAGGCAGGAAGAGTTACAGGTATTCTTGGTCCAAACGGTATAGGTAAAAGTACTGTAGTCAATATTCTATCCGGTACACTTGTTCCAAATCTTGGTGAATACGAAGAGGAATCCAGCTGGTACAGGGTTATTGAGAGATATTCAGGTACACAGATTCAGGACTATTTTAAAAAACTGTTAAACGGTAAAGTAAAGGTCTCTCAAAAACCACAATACATTGATAAAATACCCAAAGCGTTTAACGGAAAAACCCGTGAACTTCTTGAAAAAGCAGATGACCGTGGAGTGCTGGATCAACTGATTGAAAGACTTGACCTGGATGAGATAATAGATCGTAATATAAATGAGTTGAGTGGGGGTGAACTCCAGAGGGTTGCAATTGCGGCTTGTATGGTTAAGGATGCAGAATTCTATTTCTTTGATGAAATAAGCCCCTACCTTGACATCTATCAGCGTATAAATGCTGCACAACTTATACAGGAACTTGCTCAGGAAAAAGCTGTTCTTGTTGTAGAACACGACCTCGCTATCCTTGATATGCTTGCAGATGTAGTTCATGTTGCCTATGGTGTTCCCGGAGCATATGGTGTAATCACCTATCCCAAAGGTGTGCGTATAGCCATTAATCAGTATCTTAAAGGTTATCTTCCCGAAGAAAATATTCGTATTCGTCCAGAACCAATCGAGTTTGAGGTTCATCCTCCGAGGGCTGAAGCAGAAGTTGAAACACTGGTTGAATACGGAAAATTCTCTAAACAATACAAGGATGGTTTTTCGTTAACATCTGATGGCGGTTCATTAAAACAGGGTGAAGTGCTTGGTGTAGTTGGACCCAATGGTATTGGGAAATCGACTTTTGTAAAGGTACTTGCGGGAGAAATAGAACCTGATGATGGTGAACTCGATTTTGACATCAATATTTCTTTTAAACCCCAGTATGTTAAAGGTGATATCAATCTCAGGGTACAGGATTTTTTGAGAAGTATAACCAGCAGATTTGATACCAGTTATTATCAGGGAGAAATTGCAAGACCACTACAGATTGAAGAGTTATATGATAAGATGCTTCCCAATTTAAGTGGGGGAGAACTGCAAAGAGTTGCAATCGCTGCCTGTCTTAGCCGTGACGCGGATATGTATATCCTTGATGAGCCAAGTGCACATCTGGATGTAGAACAGCGTTCACTGACAACAAAAGCTATCAAGCGTTTTGCTGAAAATAATAAAAAGACCGCTATGGTGGTTGACCATGACATTTATATGATTGATATGCTGAGTGAGCGGTTGATTGTCTTTGAAGGTAAACCAGCGATATATGGTGTAGCAAAAAGACCATCCAGTATGCAGGAAGGTATGAATAAATTCCTTTCCAACCTTGATATAACTTTCAGAAGGGATGATGATACATCGCGTCCCAGAGTGAACAAGCCGAATTCCCGATTGGACAGGGAACAAAAAGCAGCAGGAGAATATTATTATTACGATTTTGATGAATGAAACTTAACCGGTCTGGATTTCTCCACTGTTCATTTTAACTGCATCGGTGTATGCATCGTACATATTGTATATCCAGAATATGGGATAAAGTACAAATCCAACAGCAGCAAACATTGTAACTATTAATATTATAGCAATTACAAAAAACATCTGACCTTTTTTGACCTGCTGGTTATATATTTGACCAAGTCCTGGAAATATCAATGAAAGCCCTAATGCAGCCAGAGGGTTTTTTAATCTCTCTTCATTTGTATTATCCATAATTAACCTCCACTTCCCATCAAATATTTATGTAGTTTTTAGTATAAGTACTTTTTCAATCTTTTTATAAAAAATAACGTAAATAATTTTATCTGGCACTTTGTGGGATTTCGTATTCATATCCGGTTTCAGGAATATACCCTTTTAGAACCTTAAATTCTCTATTCATCATAAAAATACTAAGCAGGAAGGATAAAAACCCGGCAATTGGGAAAGCTATCCATACTCCTTTTAAATCGAAGAATCCAGGTAGTATAATAACCAGAGGTATCAGGAAAAGAATCTGGCGCGATACAGACAGAACAAATGAAGGTTTTGCTTTACCAATAGCCTGATATAAAGTAGCTCCTATAAATTCAAAACTTGCAAGCGGCACAACCAGTACCATAATTCTTATTGCGGATTTTCCAGAGTTTATAAGATTTGGGTCATTACTAAAAACACCAAAAAGTTGTTCGGGGAATGCATAAAATATTGCAAAACCGATGGATGCCATTACAGTAGTTACAATAATCGATAACCTTACAGATTCCATCACTCTCTCAAAGTTTCTGGCACCGTAATTGAATCCTACAATAGGTTGTAATCCCTGAACAATTCCTATCATTGGCATGAATATGAACATGAACAGTCGGTTTATAATTCCAAAAACAGCGATTGAAATGTCTCCTCCATATATTGCAAGAACATTGTTTAGTACCACCACCATCAAACTGCTGGATGATTGTCTGGCAAACGGTGACAACCCTATGGTAATGTTTTCTTTTATGATATCATATTGTGGTATCAAATTTTTAAGATGAAGTTTCAGTACGCTTTTTCCGCTGAACAGATAATATACAAGGAATAATGAACCGATAATCTGTGAAATTATAGTAGCAGAGGCTGCTCCTTTAACACCCCATCCAAACCCAAATATAAAGACGGGGTCAAGGATAATGTTTGTCACTCCTGCGATGACCATCGTAAACATTGCCATGTTGGCGTTGCCTTCTGCACGCACGACATTGTTTGTAGCCATTGCAAAAATAAAGAATATACATCCGTAGGTGATGATACGAAGATAATCCACAGCATATGGGAGGATTGTATCGGTTGCACCGAAGGCCTTCATTATAGGATTAATATAAAGACTGACTGCAACAGTTATCAGGGCACTGAAAACAAATATAAGGAATATGACATTTCCAAGCGTTTTTTCAGCTCTGTCTATATTGTTCGACCCGAGATTACGGGATATAATCGAGGCACCGCCAATACCAATTATAAGACCCAAACCAGCCATAATCATCTGCACAGGAAATGCAACGGTTAACCCTCCGATGCCCTGGGCACTGGCATCTCCAAGGGCTTTCCCTACAAAAATAGTATCAACTATATTATAGAGAGCCTGAATCACCATGCCTGCAATGGCAGGAGCTGATAATTTTAATAGGAGGTTACTGATTTTTTCATTGTTCAGTAATTCTCTTCTATCATTCAATATAACTCCTCTCTATTAACAGGATTAGTATTCCAGTAAGTATTCAGACGGCTGGTTTAAAAAAATCTGTAATCTTCATCGATATATAAAAATGTATATCGAGGTTACAATATGAACTTTACCGTTTTTGTGGATTAATCTCTAAAGTTTTCATCTTTATAAGGGTTTTGAATGAGGTATATTGTGATATATGAATTTAGGCTTTGTTTCTTGAGAGATACCACGTCAAAAATTCCGTATACATTATAAGTCCTATAAGGGTCGACCATATAATAAGCAGTATATGGAAATTATTTACAGGAACCAGATCATTTGCAAGAACCATATGTTGATGTGATAGGAACCCTATAACTGTTTCCGGTATAAGAAGTACCATAACCACAGGCGCAGAAACAAGTAACAGTATAGCCATCATGGATGATACATTAATAAGTAAAAGGAGAACAAGTAACGAAAATATTCCGAATATAAGTATTGATGTGATGGTTATCATTTCCATAAAATCCCTCTTTTATTATCCCTTTCGTTTTATATTTATATAGGCTGATATTGGAGCTAATGAGAGTAATGCAAGAATCGCCATAAAGGCTGTAACCATGAATTTGGTTGCATCAATTCTTGTTAGTATAGGTTCTTCAGGTTTATGTTCTGTGACTACACCTTTATCCACGTAAAGTATTGCGGAATTGGAAATAGCCTTTGTCTGGTTGTTATTTATATCAACTTCCAGTTCAGGTAAAACATATCTTCCGGATTCATTGGTTGTTAATGTGTATGTTATTTCTTTATCTGCTTTTGGACCTAATTTACCATTCCATTGTAAATCTCCAGAAACCAGGTTTAGCTCTTCAGGGATGCTATCTGTGAAACTGATATTTGCTATCCGATTGCCGGTATTTTCAATGTTTATTTTCACTTCTACATTGTTACTAACGTTTATAGAATCAGAACTTAATGATTTGTCTACTTGTATCCATGAACTGTGTACATCAATTTCCTTTTCACTGGATTCAGTAGTATATTTACTACCTTCATCAACCCATTCAAGTACTGCAGGTTTTAATGTATATCTTCCGGGTTTTGTTGGTTTGACTTGATAGGTTACTTTTTTCGTTGAATCAGAATTAACTACCAGTGAATTTTCCAGTGAATCGTTCCCAATGATTGTAAATGAATCAGGGATTTCATCGGTAACATCTACCAGTTTTTTGGAATTGCCCATGTTGTGTATTATTAAACTAACCTGGACAGTATCATTTTCTTTTTCCCTGTACAGTGTGACATCTTCTTTGCTAATTTCTTTTTCTATTTTCATGTATGAGTTAATCTGGGTGCTAACCGTTTTTGAATCTGTATAGGTGTTACCGCGATAATCACGCCCTGAAACTACAAAACTGGTAACCATATTTTCCCCGGTAGGATCATTTGGGGGGTTGATTCTAACAGGGAATATTTTACTCTTGTTTTGGTCTATTACATTGCGCATCATTACAGGTTGGCCAATTTTTCCGGTGTTTGATGAACTTTCAAGTTTAACTTCCTGTACAGGAGTGCTGCCTGTATTTTCTACAAGGGCTTTGTATTCAATGGTTTCATTCGGGTTATAGCTGTCTTTATTGTTTAAAATGTCAATAGAAAAGTCTGGATTTCCGGGTCTATATGTTTCAAGATATACAACACCCTTTTCAGGGTATAGACTTGCAACTCTTACCATAAACTCATTGTAATATTTTCTGGATTCGGCTTCTTTGTAATTATCTGTGAATATATTTTTCTTATAAGGGTTGGAAACTTCAAGCACAACTTCCTTTTTCTTAAATTCCTTTACTTGTACAGTATAGTTTCCGTTTTTCAGTTCATATCCTTTATGGAATCCCTTTCTTTCGGTATCTTTAACCCATGCCTTTTTATAAACATGTCTGTAAAGCTCAACAGAAACGTTATTCGTGTTTATATCATGAATCTTTATTTTCAGGTCATCTTCATATGTATTTTCGCTGTTGGCTTTTGTATCAAAAAATAACTTCTCTTTATATACATTGTTCTGGTAAATAAGGACATTCGCGGAAGGTGGGTTTGTTCCAGGGTTTATTTCATGAATTTTGATAGTGTAGGGCCCGACTTTTGCACGTTCATCTTTTGAAAGTTTATATTCTCCTCCATATTCCCATATGAGCTCATCCTGAAAAGAGTAGGCAGATATAGCCGGAACTAACTGGAAAATTAAAAAGACGAACATTAGCAGGATAATTATTCTGGAGGATCTTATCATTAAATTTCTTTACGTAGTCATATTTTTTAAATCTTATTATTTTATATTTATTTTAACATAAAATATTTTATTCAATCTGGCTGAGGTTAATTTTTTATACTTCATTACCCTAAAATATTTTAAGGGTTTTTATGGGGAATGGTTTATTATCTCAAAATATACCATACACAGAATTGTTTGTATCAGATATGGTTTTTGCAATTGCAGTTTTGTTGGCAGGTTTTATATTTGCTCGGATTTTGATATCACTGTTTAATAAAGGGTTAAAAAAGACTCAATTACCGGATCTTGTAATTGAATTCTTATCCAGATTTTTGTCTATACTATTATATGTGCTTGTAATTCTTGCGTTTGCAGGTGCGCTTGGTTTTGCGGTGGGATCGGTATTTCTGGGTCTTTCAGCAGTTATTGGTTTGATTCTTGGATTTGGTATGCAGGATACCCTGACAAACTTAACGGCAGGGATATGGATAGCGACCTTACGACCCATTGATAAAGACGATTATGTAACTATAAATGGAATGTTTGGAAAGGTGGAAGCAGTAGGTATGATGGCGACTGAAATTCTTACTCCTGATAATCAGTTTATTACAATTCCCAATCAACTTGTATGGGGAAGTGCAGTAATTAATGATACCCGCATGCCAATAAGAAGAGCAAGAGTGGATGTAGGAGTAAGTTATGACACTGATCTTGATAAAGCAATTCAGGTGGCTTTTGATGTTATGAAAAACAACTCAATGGTACTTGATGACCCTGCACCTGCTGTAATAACATCAGAACTTGGTGATTCTTCGGTTAATCTCCAACTGCGAGCATGGGCAAACAACGAGGATGTCTGGACTGTTAAATGGGACCTGACCAGTGAAATATTCAAAGCTTATAGAAAAGAAGGAATTGAAATTCCATATCCACAGATGGACGTTCATCTGGATAAAGAAGGGTAATAATAAGTTAAATGCACCTTAAATGGTGCATTTTTCATAATTCTTCTCTTATAATTCTTGCAATGTTGTCTCCAACTTCAGATGTCTTGGAACTTCCACCCATATCATAGGTTTTGATTTTGTTCTCGGCAATGCTTTTTTCGATTGCTGACAAAATATCATTTGAAGCTTCAGTTTCACCAAGTTGGTCAACAAGCATTGACCCTGCCCATATGGTTGCAATAGGGTTGACCTTGTCTTGTCCCTTATATTTGGGAGCAGACCCATGTATTGGTTCAAACATACTGGTGCCTTCAGGGTTGATATTGCCTCCGGGAGCAAGTCCAAGACCACCCTGAATCATTGCACCAAGGTCGGTAATAATGTCGCCAAACATATTCGGAGTTACAACAACATCGTACCATTCAGGGTTTTTGGCAAACCACATTGTAATGGCATCCACATAATTGAAATCGGTATCAATTTCAGGATAGTTTTCTGAAATATCGTTAAACTGCTCTCTCCAGAAACCATAGATATCAGACAACACATTTGCCTTGTCCACAGATGCGACATGCTTATCTTTGTTTCTCTTCATGGCAAGGTCAAATGCATATTTAATAACCCTGCGAGTCCCCTCTTTTGAAATCATGCCTATCTGGTAGGCGATTTCTTCACTATCGGTGTCAATATCCAGACCGAACCTTGTGCTGTACATAGACCTTGTTACTTCGAGTTCTTCTTCACTGATTCCTTTCTTAGCCCTTCCGCCGATTCCGATGTAGAAGTCTTCTGTATTTTCTCTGACAACTGTAAAATCAATATCTTTGGGATTTTTGTTTTTAAGTGGTGTCCAGACACCATCCAGAAGTTTTACCGGTCGCAAATTTATATACTGGTCAAAGTAAAATCTGGCTTTAAGTAGTATACCCTTTTCAAGTACACCAGGAGCAACTCTTGGATCTCCTATAGAACCCAGATATATTGATTTGTAATTGGAAAGTTCTTTGAGTGTATCTTCTGATAACAGTTCACCAGTTTCTAAATAGTGGTCTGCACCATTTGGAAATTCTATCCAGTCAACATCGAATCCGTGTTTTTCTCCGGCTGCGTCAATGACCTTTTTGCCTTCTGCTATGATTTCGGGACCAACACCGTCTCCCGGTATAACTGGAACTTTGTATTGTGTCATATTTGTCTCCTGTACATTATTTATCATTTTAATGGTCTTTTATCTGTTTTGGATCAATTAACAAGCCTTTTTGTGTATTCTATCAATCCACCAGCATCCACAATTTCACGGACGAAATCCGGAAGTGGAGTTGCCTGATATTTTTCATTCTTTGTTTTGTTTTCTATAACACCAGTGGAAAGTTCGACTTCGATTTCATCCCCCTCTTCAATCATGTCTGTTTCTGAACATTCAAGAAGAGGTACTCCTATATTGATTGCGTTTCTAAAAAATATACGTGCAAAGGATTTGGCAATTACACACCCGATTTTTGTACCTTTAAGAGCAAGAGGTGCGTGCTCTCTTGAGGATCCGCATCCAAAGTTACTACCTGCAACAATGATATCGTTTTCTTTTACATTTTCGGCAAAATCAGGGCGCACTCCTTCAAACGCATGTTTTGCAAGTTCTTCAGGAGTATTAAAAATTAGATACCTCCCGGGAATTATAGCATCGGTATCAATATCATCTCCAAATTTCCAAACTTTTCCTTTCATATCTATCACCGGATAACTAAATTTTACATTTGTTTTTTAGTATGTTTTACACATTTATTAAATACGTTATTGTATAATTATTGTTTTAATAGAATTTAGAAACTAATAATCCTAAATAATAGTTGTTACTGTTTATTTAATAGAGTGATAATTTCCCTGAATTCCTCTATCCTGATATAATTTTGGTTTTTGATAACATAAAATTTTAAAGATTAGATATAATGACTGCATCAATACCCACATTCAGCAGAAAACGGCAGATGTTTTTACTATCAATTGGGACATTTTGTGTATTTCTGGGAATCCTTTCTCTTATACCACTTCTTCCAGATATATCAGAGGATTTGAATATATCAAAATCACATCTTGGCTGGGTTGCAGGAACATTTCTTATTTTTATGGCTCTTTTGCAGGTTCCATTTGGGTTAATATCGGACAGGTTTGGTAGAAAAGTTCTGATATTTTCCGGAATTTTCATTTTTGGAACTGGGGTGGGTATTCTATCACTTGCTTCTAATTTTATTACTTTGCTGTTTGCCAGAGCAGTATCAGGCACTGGGGCGGCAATATTCTTCCAGACCTCTTTTACAATGGTGGGTGATATGTTTAAGTATCAGGAGCGTGGAAGAGCCATGAGTGTACTGGCTGTTGCAACCGGTTTTGGGACAATATCCGGCTATTCAGTAGGTGGGATATTTGGGGGTATATACGGCTGGAGAGAAGTATTCATGGCACTTGCAGGAATAGCGTTTTTTGTTTCATTTTTGTCACTTTTTATGCGTGAAACCCGTGTTGAAATTACAGAAAGAAAAACAACATCCAATGTCCTTCAGTTCTCTTTTGATATGTTCAGGAAAAGAACCATTGTATTTATAACACTTATTGCGATGTTGTGCGATATGGCAGCGATTGGAGCATCCTATGTAGTACCGTTTTTTGCCAAAGATGCAGGTATTACAACAGCAATTACCGGTTTGATATTTATACCACACGCTGCCGTTAGTTCACTGGGAGCATCATTCAGTGGTTGGGTATCAGATATAGTTGGCAGGAAAAAACCACTTGTTATAATAGCAATTCTGGGTGGATGTGCACTGTTTCTGCTCTCACAGATACCGCCTATTTCTTCGATTATAGCTTTTAATTTTGCATTTGTAGGTTTATGTTTTGGTCCTGTAGTTACACTGACCTCCACGTTACTGGTGGATGAAGTGGTAAAAGTGGATTCATCAATTATTGCCACTACAATGGGTACTTTCAATATGGTTCGATGGTTAGGTTCGGCTGCAGGACCGGTAATGGCAGGTATATTTCTGGAATTTTACGGTACAAGAATAGCGTTCATACTTCTTTCAGTGACAGTTTTTGTTTCAGTGTTACTTTCAGTAGGTATAAAAGAAAAAAAAGAATATTATTAATTCATCTCTTCGGTTTTTAATATTCCTCTTGCAGCCATCACCCCAGTAGCAGCAGCGTTGACAATGTCTCTTGATAACCCAGTGCCATCACCTGCTGCATAAAGGTTTTTGATGCTGGATTCCATGTTTTGGTTAATCTGCACCTGCATGGCGTAGAATTTTATTTCTGGGGCATACAACAGTGTTGAATCAGATGCAACACCCGGTATAATCTGGTTGAGTGTTTCAAGACCTTCGATGATGTCCATCACAATTCTGTGGGGCATTGCCATGGAAATATCACCAGGTGTGACATCTTTTAATGTATTGACAACTGGATTACGTGCAAGTCTTCCATCGGTAGACCTTCTACCGCGCCTTAAATCGCCCATTCTCTGGAGTACAGGTTTGCCTCCTCCGATGGTTGTGGCTAATTTGGCTATGGAACGGGCGTATTTTGTAGTGTTTTCTATGGGGTGGGTCAGTTCTATGTGTACAAGGAATGCAAAATTGGTGTTTTCGGAAGTTTTTTTGCGCAGAGAATGTCCGTTAGTGGCGATAAAATCCTCATATTCTTCTTTGACCACAAATCCGTGTTCATTTGTACAAAAAGTACGGACAAAATCGTCATATCTTTGGGTCTGTATGTGGAATTTGGGGTCGCGGTTGATATTTGTAACAGGATCCATTATAATGGCTGGGACTTCTACACGGACGCCTATATCGATACCACCGTATTTTGCAGAAATTGAATGTTTGCTGACGATATTGTTGACCCATTCACCACCAACACGGCCCGGAGCAAGCATTGTGTAATGGGATTTTATGATTTTATCATTGTCAAGTACAATTCCCCTGCACTCATCATTTTCAACTAAAATATCCTGTACTTTGGTATTTAGTAAAAATGAAACACCTTTGTCATCCAGACCCCTTTTGAATCTGGATATTAATTCAGGGGTATTATCAGAACCGATGTGTCGCTGTTTAATTTCAATAAACTGGGCGCCAACGGATGCAGCCCGTCGCTTTAAATCCTCGATTTCCTGCGTTTTGTAGGATGGTACAATTTCAGGGGCACCGTATTTTAAAAACACATCATCCACATAATCTACCAGTTTCCAGGCACTGTCTTGGTCACCTGTCAGTTTGGAAAGGTTTCCTCCGATATCAGGTCTTAAATTAAGCGTTCCATCTGAATATGTTCCTGCTCCTCCAACACCACACATAATGTCACACGGTGCACAGTGTGTGCATTGCTGAACCGAGTCCATAGAGCATTGTCTATTTTCAATGTCCTGACCCATTTCAACTACCAGTACTTTCAGGTTCTGGTCGCTTAATTCATTCGCGGCAAACATTCCGGCTGGACCAGAACCAATTATTATCACATCGTATTCTACATCCGGGTATATTTCTTCCTTGTCCAAATTCATGGGGTTGTACCAGCCATTTAAATCGGTAGCACTTTTTTTGTATAACAAATTTTTAGGATAGTATTTTTTCTAATCTATCCATTGATTTTGCGAGTTTGATTTCCTGGGCTATTCTTCTGCCTGTAGATAAATCAGATTCTATAAAATCAGAATATGGAGAACCTGAAGGGTAGAGATTTGTACCTGCAACTATACGTGCTGATATTTCAAATACTTTAATCTCTAATTTATCGGTAACTACAGTTTCAAGACAGAACGGTCCGATCATACCGCCAAACAGGTTTAATGATTCCTCGACAACTTTTTCTCCAAGAGAAAATACATGCGGCAGAAGTGATTCACGTGCAACAAGTGGTACGTTTCCTGTAACAACATATGTTGGATTGATACCTGCATCTTCGAGTTCCTTGGATGAACCCAGTCTAAAGATTTCATCAGCATTGGATTCGACTCTTCTGTCCATGCTGAGCATTTCAAGAGTTCCTTTGCTTAATTTGTATCCTTCTTCCCTTAATGGAGAATAGAAGAAATGGAAATAGTACCTTGTACCTACTATAAATTCCTGGACAACATAATTTTCTTTAGGGTCTACGTTTTCTTTAAACTCCTCGTAATTCTTGGCGATGAAGAACCCGCGACCGCCTTTAGCACCCTGATATTTTACCATTACCGGTCCATTGATATCTTCGGGATTTATTATTCTGGGCATATGGATGCCAGCTCTTTCAAGCCATTCTCTTTCTTTTGTCCTATTTGATTCCCAGTCAAGAACATCCCGGTTTCCAAATGTAGGAATTTCAAGGTTTGCAAAGTTATCAGCACCTACATACTCCACGAATGAACCGTGGGGAACAAGTATTGCGTTTTTTTCTATGAATTTATCAGTCATATTAGGGATGTCTTTGTAACTATCAACGATGATGAACTCATCAGGTTTTGCTTTCGGGAATGCATCATAATATTTGGGAGGATTTCCTACACAAATACCGATTGTCTTGAACCCTTCTTTACGGGCTCCGTCAAAAATCTGCAGGCTTGAATGTGAGCATACTGTTGCGATAGCCAGATTGTCAAAATCATAGTTTTGCAGGATTTCTGAAATTTGTTCTTCTGTTACCATAATTAAACACCGGTGAATGACATTAAATAGTGCTGTACAGTATTTAAGTTTGTGTAGATGTTGATAATCTATATTATATATTTTTCCAATATCTAATTGTTGTAAATAATGCACACAAATATATTATATAAAAAAAATCTATTAGATTATTATGGAGCCTGCTTATGAAAAAAAGGGTGGCATTAAAACTTGCATATATAGGAACTGAATATCACGGGTCACAAGTACAGCCCGAATTGCCGACTATTGAGGGGGAACTGTTCAAATCTCTTAAAAATCTTGAAATTATAGATAGTCCCAAATCAGCAAATTTTGTAAGTTCTGGAAGAACTGATACAGGAGTTCATTCACTTGGTCAGGTGGTGGCGTTTGATACAAATAACCCAAGGCTTGCAGTACCCAGAGTGATCAATTCACAACTTCCAGAATCCATCTGGGCGTGGGCATGTGCTGTTTTTCCTGATGAGTTTAACCCAAGACATGAGGCATTGAGCCGCAGATACCTGTATATAATGAGTGGTGAAGAATACGATATATCAAGAATTAGAACGGCTTCTAAATATCTAATAGGAACACATGATTTTGCCAATTTCTGTACACCTGTAAAGGGTAAATCTACTGTACGCACAGTACAAAGAATTAATATACGGGTAAAGGCAAACCTCACTTTGATAGATATACAGGCAGACAGTTTCCTGTGGAAAATGGTGCGTAAAATAGTAACAGCACTCATGATGGTCGGCTATGGAACAAGGGATACTAAATGGCTGGAACAAATGCTAAATCCCGAATACTATGAAGAAGGTATAGAACCCGCACCTTCATATGGGCTTATTTTGAAGGATGTGGATTACCTGCAACCCATTGAATGGGATGTGGATGATTATTCAATCCAAAAAGCACGCAACCAGTTACGCCAGCATTTAATCCGCTACAGGGTGATGGCGGAAGTTCTTGAGCATCTTGTACCACAGGAAAAACGTTATCATGAATTATGATTAAAGTGGTTTTTGATAATTATAACCCTTAAAGGTAACACATGTTGTCCAAATAAAGCCTTTTATATTGTTGAAAACCAACATTAAACTTGCCCATTGTAATTACTCCCTCCTGTCCTCTATCTCGCCTAAAAATCTCCTGCCGCCTCTCTCAGGGGGAGTTATCTCCCATTATCTTTTAATTATTATGGGCAATTTTTTATTTTTTATACAGCACGGATACAATTCTTGTAAGACTTCGATGCACTCTCTGGTGATGTTCTTTATGAAGAACAAAACCTGCATCCTTAACAAGTTCTTTTACCGGGTTGCCTGTTACTATGACTGCATATTTTCCTTTTTTCAGGACACGATACATTTCTATGAATGACATGGCATACAAATAGTTCATTGATTCGGCTTTTATCAGTGCTGATTTTCCGTATGGAGGGTCGGTAACAATCGCATCCATTGATTCATCTACAAAGGGCAACCGGCATGCATCACCCATTAACAGCGAATAATCCAGATTCAGGTCATCAAGGTTCATACGTGCTCCTGACATGATTTTATATTGGACTTCCAGACCAATGCAGTTGACATCCACAAGACCCGCTTCCATAAGAATACCAGCAGTCCCACAGAACGGGTCAAACAGTGTTTCTCCTGATTTGACCTTTGACAGATTAACAACAGTTCGAGCCATTCTCGGCATCAGTACACCGGGATAAAAGAATGGTCTTTTATGAGGAACTCTGTATTCAAAACAACTGCGGTCAACTTTTGCCACAACCGAGCCCATTATACATTTATCAGTAAGTATCAGACGGAATTCGATATCTGGATTATTCAGATTCACACGATACGATTTTTCATTGCCTTTCCTGTAGATACATCCTCCAACTTTTTTTTCAAGCTGTTCCCCGTTTATGGATGTATAATGTTTGACCTTATTTACACGTACTGCATATGTCTGTCCGGGTGTGATATGTTTGTTTATGTTGAGGTTTTCAGCGGTTTTTAGAATATCATCAAAATCGGTATCACAGATTCCAGCCACTTTTAGTATTGAATGCGACATTGCCAGACGATTTGAAACAGAATTCAGTTTATTAACAACCTCTTTATTGTTTTCTGAAATATCCACAACAAGGCACTGGTCAAAATGGGCATATTCACTATATTCAAGCTCTTCTACATCAAGGCATGCAAAAATTTCAAAGACAGGCAAGCTTTCATGCTCGCCCGATAAATCAAAAGCGTAAAGCATAAAAATAAAACATTTTTAATTTTTTGATAGTTAAAACATTTTCTCAAGCGCTTCCTTGCCTGTCATTCCTGTATCTATTCCCATCTCTTTTGCAGGCTGTGATGCTTCAATAATTTCAGCGTTTAAGACATCTTCAAAGGAATTGACACCTTTAACCTTTGCAGCAGCATCATCAAGTTTGTTTGCAGCGTTAATATCCAGATATCCACACATCACAAAACCTTTATCGGCTTTTATAACAATGATTGGAGCATTATGCATATTAAAGTTTAAACCAAGACCTGTGCCATTATGTAGGTTTACCTGTTCGACAATCATATTTTTAAAATAATATCCAATTTAGATTAACTTTTTGGATAGAATCAGTTTTCTTCCTTTGATTGTGTTCATATCATTATATTAACCAATGACCAATGAACCAAAAAGTTAGAATACATTGCAACTTAGATATGTTGTATTCTGTTAATTTGTAAAAAGGTTGTAAACAGATATGTATTTCAGACCTTATATAGAAAAAGCCTCAGAATGGCTAAAAAAACAAAATATCGATAATGTAAAGGATTTGTCCAGATTAACATTAGCCTGTGATTTATGGGGTATTGAAAACCACTATGCTGCAAAACTTATATATAAAAAACGTAACAGTTCATGGAATAATTCTGTAAGAGACACAAGTAGAGCATGTTCATCACTGGCAAACATAGGTATAATTTTCCCGGATACAGAAGAATGGCTTTTAAACCAGAAAACCAATGATTCATGGAACAAAGATGTATATAATACAGCATATGCCTTAATTGCACTTTCTGATATGGATGTATCAGAAAATATAGGATGTAACTGGATTATTGAAAATTATGGTTCCTATTGGGAACATGTAGGAACTACATCACTTGTAATCACTGCACTTGTAAAACAGGAAAAATTATTGTCCTCAAAACATTACCAAAATTTCATCCAAAATCGTGCAGAGTGGATATTATCACAGTCAGATAAGGATGGTGGATGGTCATATATATCAACTAGCAATCTGGCGATACAAGCATTGATGTTTGCGGGTTATATAAATCAACTCAAGCCACATATCCAATGGCTACTGGATAATTTTAATGAGAATGGTTACTGGGGATATAACAATAAAAAGGTTATAGCTACAGCATGGTCTCTAATGACACTGGCAATGTATAATAGTTATAAGTTTTAAAAATTAAAAAGGGCTTATGGCCATAGACCAAAACTGGCGTTTAATGCCAGAATACCCACACCTATAGCTAAACCGAATATTACAATAGGTTTCGGGTCCAGATGGATGGCTCTTTTATCCGCCTCATAATATCTCATAAGACCCGCAGATGACATCATTCCGCCTTCGTTGCTTGATTTCTTTTTTGGCATTGTATCCTCCTTTAACTATAATCGGTGATTGTTATATATAACAATTTATAACCTATTTGTTGATTTAAAACTTTTCGTCAAATGTTTTCTGTTTATACTTAAAAGTGATGTAAGTCCGAGTTTACATTAACACTTCATCCAGTAAAAATGGCGGGTGAAATTCACCATTTTCTGTAATTATAGCACTGATGTTTTCCATAGGTGTAGCATCAAATGCAGGGTTGTAAACATTTACATTTTCAGGGGCTATCTGGATATTTCCAAAATACCGCAGTTCATCAGCGTTTCGTTGCTCTATTTTTACACTTCCTTCCCATCCCTTAAAATCAAAGGTTGATGTAGGAGCGGCAACATAAAATGGGATCTCATGTTCTTTTGCTAACACTGAATGTGTGTAGGTTCCTATTTTGTTAAATACAGCATCTTCGGTAATCCTATCGGCTCCGACAATGACTTTGTCAATAGCTTCATGTCTTATAATATGTCCGGCCATGGAATCCGAGATTAATGTAACAGGTATATTATCCTGCATCAGTTCCCATGTAGTGAGTCTACTACCCTGATTCAATGGTCTGGTTTCACATGCAACTACTTTGATATTTTTTCCAGACTCAATAGCTGACCGGATAACTCCGAGAGCAGTACCCCAGTCAACGCAGGCAAGTTTTCCGGCGTTACAATGGGTTAATACAGTGTCTCCATCTTCCAGCAATTTTGCTCCATGTTCTCCGATTTTTTTATTAATGGCGACATCTTCATCAGCAATCTGTTTTGCTTCTTCTATTGCAATATTTTTCATTCCTTCAAAATCGTAGGCATCAGAGGTGGCTTTAATAACTCTTTCCACGCCCCATGCAAGGTTTACTGCAGTAGGCCGGGTGGATTTAATAGTTTCTGCGACTGAATGCAGGTCTTTTGTCAGGTCATCCATGTTATCGGTTTTACTTAAAACAGCAGCAAGGGCAATTCCATATCCACCGGCTGCACCCAGTGCAGGAGCACCTCTTATACGTAGAGATTTTATAGCTTCACACAATGATTCTATTGTTTTGCATTCTATAACCTTATATTCACTTGGAAGCAGGGTCTGGTCAATTAATTGTATTGTATTGGATTCATCATTCCAGTCAATTGTCCTCATATTTACACCTTAATTGTTAGTAGCTGTGATAAACGAATTATTTAAAAGCAGATAAAACAATAATCCAGTTATCTTTATTTGGATTTTAATATTATAGTCCCCCTTAAAAATCCTTACCATAGTTAATCATTGGGTGAACATAAAATGGAAATAGGTGAGATAGTTTTACTAAAAACTGAATATATGGGAAAGGCACGGGAATATGTAGCAACGGTATCATATGATAGTTTCCATACAGATCTTGGAATTATAGATATGGATATTCTTTTTGATAAAGAGCCGGGTGACACTGTAAACTCGCACATTAATCATGAATTCCACATCAGAAAACTCAGGACACCGGATATTTTCAATCATGCAAAACGTACAGGGGCGCCCATGATGCCAAGGGATATAGGCATCATAATAACAAATACGGGAATCAATAAAAATGATGTAGTACTTGATGTGGGTACAGGCACCGGTATACTTGCCATGTATCTTGGTTCTGTTGCAAAAAGAGTGGTGACCTATGAATCCAATGGGGATTTTTTTAAAGTATCCAGAAAAAACATAAATTCACTGGGTTCAAATAATATAGAACTTCGTCACGGTAACCTTGTTGATGAAATAGAAAATATCAATGAGCAATTTGATGTAATAACACTTGATACTGTGGATGCAGGAAAAATAGTCCCTTATACAGTAAATTTACTACGACCCGGTGGATACCTTGCTGTTTACTCTCCTTTTTTTGAACAGACAAAAGAAATACGTGAAGCAATAGATAATATAAATTTTTTGGAAGTTTCAACTGTTGAATGTATTGAGCGAAATATATCCTTCACAGAACGTGGGACAAGACCGGCAAGTTCAAGGGTTGGTCATACTGGGTTTATAACTATAGCAAGAATTTGATACAATCCAATCATTTTAGGCCATCTGGACCTATCATAAATTCACAGGTTTCACCTTCTGGACGAGAGCGGTGTTTTTGCAAAACTGCTCTTCTTTTATTATTTCCTGTACATTCAAACTGTAGTATATTTTTTGACAGGTGTTCTATCCCGCTTCCTCCAATAGGTTTTACTTCTCCGGTTGATGCATCGGTATATATCTGATTGGTGATAACTACCGATAAACTGTGTTTTCTGGCAAGTCCGTGCAGATATCCTATCTGATTTGATAATTCGCGCCTTTTCTGAATACTTGAATCCTCATTCTCAAGTTCAAATCTATAGAAAGCGGTCGCAGAATCTACGATTATAAGTCCGATGTTTTCCTCACTTATTTTTTCGGTATCTTTTATTGCTGAATACTGCTCTTCAAAGTTGAAGGGTTCATAGATTATGATGTTTTGTGCAATTTCTTTGGAGTTTTCACCTGCAATCTGTTTGAATCTGTCAGGAGACAGAGCTTCAGTATCAACATATATGACCTTTTTACCCTGCTTCACACACTCAACAGAAAGTTGTATGCAGAGGTTAGTTTTTCCACTACCGGGTTCTCCATATACTTGGGATACTATACCGGTTTCAAATCCACCGCCAAGAAGGTTGTCCAATGGTTTGCATCCAGAAGGTAGTCGTACGCTTATTTC
The DNA here is from genome assembly GCF_018609725.1 of Methanohalobium sp. Lineage (GTDB taxonomy): Archaea > Halobacteriota > Methanosarcinia > Methanosarcinales > Methanosarcinaceae > Methanohalobium. The sequence continues at coordinate 22,606 of NZ_JAHENT010000084.1, forward strand.
TTACACCCCGTTTTTTAAAATTTGTATGTAACTAATCTACAATAACAATAATTGAAATATACATCTTTTGGATATATATGCTCTGACCACAAATTTTAAAATATTTTTTTATGTTATCATATTTGTTATCATATTTGCAACTGATTTGTATCCATTAATATTTTTAGTATTCAAATTTGAAATGGAAAAGCATTATTAAACTGTAATTCGTTCTATTATTTACTACGAATAAATGTCATGAATTCGAGTATAAAACCTATTGACCATATATTTTGAGCATTTCGAAACCACCATTCGGTGCCGCAAAATATCAGTATATAAAAATAAAATTATATTAAAGGGTGTGTATATTTGTCTGAAATTATTATTTACACAACAGAAACCTGCCCTAAATGCGAGCAGTTGAAAAAACTATTAAAGTCCAATAATATAGCTTTCAAAGAAGCGGATATGTCCACTCCCGAAGCCTTGACAGAATTAAGAGTTAATGGAGTATTCGATGTTACTGCTCCAATTCTGCAAATCGGTGATAAATTCCTCACAAATGATGAATTGTTCGATGGGGGAGAAGTAGACAGTAACGCAATAAGTGATATATTATAAAATTAGATGGGAGGATTTTACGATGGAGGCATATAAACTAAAATCAAAAACGGAAAATTCTGAATCATTTTCCCGGGGACAACAACAGGGTGTCCAGCAAACACTTGATGGGGATATTGTTCCAGAAATGCCCAAGGTAAGAACTACCGAGGGGTACATGGTTGATTGGGACAAAAACGTGATTATTAAACAATTGACAAAAGAAACTAAACTGGCTGAGAAATTCTTCAACATCTATCAGGTATCCTATGAAGATGCAAAAGAAATCGCAGACCTTGCTGAAGATAGGATTAGAAGCATGAATATTCAATTTTTATCAGGCCCTCTTATCCGTGAAATCGTGAATACCATACTCATCGAAAAGGGTCATGTTGAATGGAGAAATATTTGTACCAGAGTGGGTACACCAGTTTATGATGCATTTGAAATTGATACCGGTGCAGGTTTTGAAGCTAATGATAACGCAAACCTGCAGGATAACGCTGAAACCTCCCATAAAAAGAAAGCCGATAAAATATCCAAAGAACAGTATACTCTGATGCTTCCACCAAAACTAGCAGACCTCCATCTCAACGGAGACCTTCATATCCATGATCTTGAATACTTCGGAACAAGACCTTTCTGCCAGGACCATGATTTGCGTTATTTCTTCTACTACGGATTGATGCCCGACGGTTCAGGTACCAAAGCAAGCGTTGCAGGTCCTGCCAAAAATGCGGAAGTTGCAGTTTTGCATGCAGTCAAAGCACTTGGGAGTGCCCAAACAAATTTCGCCGGTGGTCAGGGATTCTATAATTTCCTTACTTTCCTTGCACCATACATGGAAAACAAGGGTTACAATGAAATCAAACAGCTCATGCAGATGTTTGTCTATGAAATGACACAGATGATGGTTGCACGTGGTGGACAGCTTGTGTTCTCATCTGTACAATTATCGCCTGGTGTACCGGAACTTTGGGTAGACAAACCTGTCGTATCACACGGAACAGTGCATGACGGAAACTACGCAGAACACCGAACATATGGTGAATTCGAGAGAGAAGTAAGGCTCACTTTCAAAGCGTTGATGGAAGTAATGTTAGATGGTGATTACTGGGGCAAACCCTTCAACTTCCCGAAACCAGAAATTTCGATAGAGCCGCAGTTCATGGAAGAAGATGAAGAATTCAACAAACAACACCCTGAAATCCCGACATATGAGGATTTATACGACCTCTCATTTGAACTGGCAGCCAAGTTTGGTACACCTTATTTTGATAACCAGATACCAGCATACAGAGGCGCAGGCAAAGGTATATCCTGTTACCAGTGCTGTGCATACCAGTTCTCTGCAGATGAAGACAACGATGCGGATTTTGAAGATAAACTGTATTTCAAAGAAGGTAAACACTTCTCTATGGGCGCATGGCAGGTATTGACCCTTAACTGTCCAAGGTCTGCATATAGAGCTGATGGTGATTATGATGCACTCATAAGCGACCTGAAACGTCTGATGAACAGAAGTGTAGAAGTTTTCCTTGCTAAAAAACAATGGATGGATTATATAATAGACAACAACAGAATGCCTTTTGCATCCCAGAGACCCAAAGACCCGATAACAGGTGAAAAAGGTTCAATACTTGTTGATACTGACAGTCTGGTATATACCATCGGTGTTATCGGAATCAATGAAATGGTTCAATATCACACAGGTTGCCAGTTACATGAATCAAAGGAAGCTTTCAGACTGGCTGTTCGTGTAATGACTGAACTTGAGATGTATGCAAAAGATCTCAGTAACAAATACGGTATGCAAATTGCACTTGCAAGGACACCTGCAGAAACCACAGGTCAAAGATTTGCAGTGGCTGACCTCCTCCAGAAAGGCTTTGCGAATAAAGCTGAACAGGTAATTAAAGGTGATGTTGAATCAGCCAAACAGAAACTCAACAAAGACCATGACCTACCAATCTATTACACAAATGGTATACATATACCACCCAGTGCAGACTTGTCTATAATTGACAGAATCAACTACGAACATACGTTCTTTCCGATTGTAGATGGTGGAAACATAATGCACATCTGGATGGGCGAAGCACATCCGGATCCTAAAGGTTTGAAACAGTTTGCACTTAACATCGCGAAAAATACCCAGACTGGATACTTTGCATTTACAAAAGATATGACAGTATGTATGGATGATTTCCATGTTGCAGATGGTCTCAAGGACAACTGTCCAAATTGTGAATCCAGTAATGTAGAATTCCTATCCAGAGTAACAGGGTATATACAGGCTGTAGGTGGCTGGAACGAAGCTAAAAAACAGGAGCTTGAAGACCGTAAACGTTACGCTTCTGTGGATATGGTCTAAATATTAAGTGTTATTATGAAATTAAACCATGGTGGAACTGTACCGATATCTACTATCGATTGGCACGGAAGGGTGTCAATCGTTATATCTTTTAGAGGATGTCCTTTTAGATGCCCATACTGCCACAACCATGAACTTTTGTTCGGTTCTAATCCAGTTGATTTCGGTGAAATCGAATCACAAATCAACAAATCCAAAATTTTTGTGGACAATGTAGTGTTTACAGGTGGGGAACCGTTCATGCAACCCGATGCCTTGAAACATTTAGCGGGTTTTGCTAAATATAATAACCTGCTTGTGGGTATCAACACAAATGGTTTTTATCCGGAACGTATAAAAGAAATTGTTGATGAGGGCAAAGTTGATAAATTCTTTGTTGATTTAAAAGCTCCTCTTGATGATGTGGATTTATACAGAAAAATATCGGGTTATAATAGTCCAGATTATCCAGAACCTGTAAGCAGAGTGGCTGAATCTTTAAAAATATTATATGAAAATGGGGTTGAATTTGAACTTCGAACCACTGTGATTCGTGATTTTATAGGTAACTTCGATGACATAACAAAAATATCTGGATGGATATCCAAATATCTATCTAAAGATGTACCCTATGTTATCCAGAGAGGACTTCCTGGGCATTCAAAGGATTCGGATTTGCATGGTATAAAACCGCTGGAAAGAGAGGAAATCTTGGGACTTTCTGAATATGCCTGTAATTATTTGAATGATGTACGTATAAACACTGATTCAGGATATGAGAATGTTTGTTAATATTTACCGGTAAGTTTTGCTATACTTCTATGTAATCCATGGATGCTGAAAGGGCTTCCCATATACATCATCGGGCATTTATCTGTTATAAATTCTATTTCCGATTTTCTGGATGCTTCATCAAGTTCGAGAGTACCGGTTCTCCAGTGGATCCATACCCTTTTGACACCTTTGTCTTGTAAAGTATTGATAAAATCAGCCGGATTGTATTTTGTCGTGCCTATGACTGCGTTCTCCATGTCATCAGGAATATCTGAAATATTTTTTAATGTATCTGGGTCGGGTTTATCAGACAAATCAACCACACTGATATTTTTGTTTCGGTTGCCAAGTTCTTTTATGGTTAATTTCATTGCTGGTTTGGTTTTATCGGTGATTACTACAAAATTATCATAATTCCAGAATTTTTCCTGTTCAAGTTGAGCCATATAATCCCACTCCCCTGTCTAAATTTTGAAAAATGAAAATCAATCCAGGTTTTCAAGATATTTTTCTGTTATTTTGTCATGTTTTATGCCGTCAGATAACAGTTTGCTTTTGTCAATCCACATCTCTGATGGACTCTGCAACCCAGAGGGTTTATGTTGCACACGACTTATGGTATTGGATGTGATATTCTCCTGAGAACCAAGAGAATCAAACTGGTTAATATCTCTGTCCTTTAAATCATTATTTTTGGTCTCGCTATATTCTGGGTGTTCTTGGTTAACATATGGGTTTTGTTCTGTTATATTGGTGACACCATCACTATCGAGCCTCATATCAGATGCACTATGAAGCCCCTGGGCGTGGATGTCATCAAAACCGGTGACAATACCTGTAACAGGAGATTCAAGTGTTTCAAGTCCTCTACCCATAGTAAAAAGTCCGTTTAATTTGTTGCACTCACCAGTTTTATCAGTATCTTCATTTTCATTAGGATTACTATATCCAATGTTATCGTAGAGGTTGTTTTTATCTATCCACATTTCTGAAGGGCTCTGTAATCCCTGTGCTTTATGTGGTGTATATTCGATACCTGCTATCAAACCTGTAAAAGGTGATGCTATAGTATCAAGTCCATTGCCGAAATTGCAAAGGTCACTGGTATTAACGTTTTTGTACATATTTTCGTTGTTAGAATCTGTGTTATTTTTATTATCTAAATCCTCAGTCATTGTAATCCCGATTGGTTTTGTTTTATATTAATATCTTTGCTTAAACCTTACCAGAGCCTATACCCAGAATGTCGTATAATTTTTCCATGTCCAGTCCGTCAGAGACCATATCTCCCAGCATATTATAGGCTTCTTGTTGTGATATAATTTTTTGTGGCTTAAATTCCAGCCCTTTTTTCTCACAGAGGTATCTGACAAACGAGTTCCTGATGTTTTCATTTTCAAATAAACCATGCAAGTAAGTTCCAAATACAAGTCCAGTATCATCCATGCATCCATCATCTTCAAAAACAAAATTTTGTGAAGTGGTATTACCCATATGGATTTCATATCCTGATATTTTCTCTCCTTTGATAGGTTCCAGCATTGGTCCGCCACATGTTACGGTTTTTGTAGTCTGCACAGTTGTCTTTTTGTAGGCATCAAATATGGTTTCAATATCCAGTAATCCCAAACCCTCGTACTCTGCTTTTTGTTCACCTTCGACACCTGAATCATGGATTTTTGTTCCAAGCATCTGGTATCCGCCGCATATTCCAATAATTGGTATTTTTCCGTGTAGTTTTTTAATCTGGTCATACATCCCGCTTTCTCTAAGGTCTACAAAATCACTGATAGTGTTTTTAGTACCGGGTATGATAACAGCATCGGGGTTGCCAAGGTTGTCTTCTAAATCTACATAATTTACTTTGGCGAGGTTCTCCAGCGGCTCAAAATCGGTAAAGTTTGAAATCCTTGGAAGTCTTATAACTGCAATTTCTACATCATTGCTGCTATCATTGTTATTTGATTTGTCATTGATGGATACTGAATCTTCAGATGGAATTTTAATACTTGAAAACGGCAACACTCCCAGAACAGGTATACCTGTTCGTTTTTCCAGTTCCTCAAGACCTGGGTTAAGGATTTCCGGGTCACCTCTGAATTTGTTTATAATAAAACCTGATACTCTTTTGCGAACATCTTTTGGAAGGAGTTCAATAGTGCCGTAAAGACTTGCAAACACACCACCACGTTCAATATCTCCTACAAGTATAATTGGTGCATTTGTAGCCCTTGCAGTGCCTATATTGACAACATCCCTCTCATAAAGGTTGATTTCAGCAGCACCACCAGCACCTTCCATCACTATGATTTCATATTCATCACCCAATCTATCCAGAGACCCTTTTAATATTTCATGAGTATCTTCAATAGAATCGTAATATTCTCCTGCGGTTTTATCAGCATACGGTTCTCCAAGAATTATAACCTGGGATTGTCGATCACCCTTGGGTTTGAGCAGGATGGGATTCATGTCTGCAGTCGGTTCAACTCCTGCAGATTTAGCTTGTATTGCCTGTGCAATACCAATTTCTTTACCGTCCTTTGTAATCCATGAATTCAGACTCATGTTCTGGGCTTTAAAAGGTGCTACTCTATAATTTCTGGAAAATACATTGCATAACGCGGTTACTATAGCACTTTTACCTACATGTGACGCGGTTCCCAGTATAAGCAAGCTTTTTGTATCGCCATTAGTTTTTGGTTTCATTCATCACTACCTTCAAGTAATAAACTTTATGTGTAACAAGTTATATTTAGTAGATTCGAGTTTATTTAACTTTAACCAGGTGAAATATTGTCTAATTTACTGTATATCAGTGGTGGTCCAACAAAACCGGAAGTTATCTCTGTATCTTTATCCAAACTCGATTTGCATGACGGAGATACATTTGTAGATTTGGGCTGTGGTACAGGTGCTGTATCTATAGAGGCATCTAAAATGAGACAGGGACTTAAAATTTATGCAATTGATTCACGTTCTGAAGCAATTGGTACCGCAGCCCAAAATTTTGAGACGTATCAGTTACAGGATATAAACCTGATTCATGGTGAATCTTCTAAGGTTTTAACCGAGAATACAGACATTGATTCAATAGATTGTGCTTTTATAGGAGGCACAAAAAACATCAATCAGGTACTTGAAATACTTGTAGACAAGGGTGTAAAAAACCTTGTAATAAACGCAGTGCGGATGGAAACCGTTGTTAAAGCCATGCAGAAAATGCATGATATGGATATATTTGATGAAGTGCTGCATCTGTCGGTTTCACGCGGGACACCCATTGCAGGTGAAACCATGTTTAAACCTGATAATCCTGTTTATATAATAGTGGGTAAATCACAATCCAGACTAAATCAATAATAAATGAAATTCCCAGAGAGATTACAATGCTAATAGGAGTAGGATTAGGACCTGGAGACCCAGAACTTCTGACATTAAAAGCGGTAGATACCCTGAAAAAGAGTTCCAAGGTCTATGTACCAGGCAGACTTGCTGCTGAACTGGTAGAACCGTATGCAGACCCTGAAATACTTGAATTCCCCATGTTGAAGGATTACGATGTTTTAAATGATGTCTGGAAACAAAATGCAGAGATTGTTGCAGAAGATGCAAGGGACAATCTGGTATCTTTTGGGTTAATCGGCGACCCGAATTTCTTCTCAACTTTTTCCCATCTTGAACGTGTTTTGAACAAACTCTATCCAGAAGTGGAAACTGATACAATACCCGGTATAAGTTCCATCACAGCGTTTGCATCCAGAACCAGAACACCTGTTTATTCTTCTTTTGAAGTGAATGACGGTTCTGATATTGATTCAAAGGTTGTTCTGAAGGCAAAAAAACCCAGAGAAATAATGGGAGAGATGCGAAAAGAAGGGTTTAATGATTTTGCTTTTGCACAGCGTCTTTTTATGGACAATGAGGTTGTCATCAAGGATGTAGATAAAATACCCGAGAAAGGTAACTATTTTAGTATCATGTACGGTAGAAAATCCAATCAGGTGAATAATAATGAATGATAATAAGGTATATTTTGTGGGTTCAGGTCCCGGTGATGCGAAATTAATCACAGTCAAGGGCAAAGAACTCCTTGAAAATGCGGATACAGTAATATATGCAGGTTCGCTTGTAAACCCTGAAATCCTTGACTATTCAAATGGTGAAATGGTGGACAGTTACGGGATGACCCTTGATGAAATCACCTCAAAGATAGTTGATGATGTTAAATCCGATAAAATAGTAGTTCGCCTGCACAGTGGTGACCCTTCCCTTTACGGGTCGATATTGGAACAAATGGATGAACTGAAAAAACACGACATAGATGTGGAAATTATACCGGGTGTATCGTCAGTTTTTGCATCCGCATCATCGCTTAAGACCCAGATGACCTTAAACGGGGTGTCTGATAGTTTGATTATTACCCGACCAGCAGGTAAAACACTTGATGAGGATAAAATCAATGAATTATCCAAACATCATGAAACCATGGCAATTTTCCTTGGAACTCAAAAAATCGATCAGATAATGGAAAAAGTGGATTACCCTTCAGATACACCTGTGGCTGTTATATATCATGCATCATGGGATGATGAGAAAGTTATCAAAGGAACTGTATCGGATATATCACAGAAAGTAAAAGACGCGGGTATCAAAAGGTCTGCAATGATTATCATTGGTGGAGTAGTAGACCCCATCGAGTTCAGGAGGTCGTACCTATACGGAGTACCACAGGAACCGCTGTGATAACTTTCCAGAGAAATCTTGAAATTGCACAGCGTATAGCTGACCATTTAAATGCAGATGTACTTATATATGACAAAGACGTTTTTAAAAAAGCGTTTGAAGAATATAATATAATTGTAGCAGTGTTTGCAACAGGTATTGTTGTAAGAGATATTGCGCCCTTGTTAAAGGATAAATGGACTGACCCGGCTGTAGTGGTAGTGGATTCAAATCTATCATTTGCCATACCTTTGCTGGGCGGACATCATGGAGCCAATGACACAGCACGCAGGATTGCATATCTTGGGGCGGTTCCTGTAATTACTACCGCTACAGAAGTCCACCAGAAATATTCAGTGGAAGGAATTGCATCATCTATGGGATGCGACATAGTGAATAAAGACTCCACTAAGACAGTTAACTGTGCGCTACTCGAGCAGGATGTAGAAGTCCTTGAACTTAGAGGTCCCAAGATAGTAAAGGTTGATGATGATGTTTCTGTACTTAAAAAGAAAAGGCAGGATGAAAATTGACACTGGTAATTGGAATCGGAACTCGCAGGGATGTAACAACTCAGGAAGTCATTGATGCCGTATCAAAAGCATTGAATGAGTCAGGTTATAATCTGGATGATGTATCACTCATGGCATCCGCTAAAATGAAAGAAAACGAAACCGGTCTACTGGATGCTGCGAATATAATGGATATAAAAATTCAATTTATATCTCATGATATACTCAATCAATACAAATCACCTACAAAATCACAGGCAAGCCGGTTCGGGCTTGATGGAGTTGCAGAACCATCTGCAATAGCGCTTTCGGAAAAAAAGGAATTGTTGTTAAGGAAGAAAAAATATGGCAGAGTCACAATCGCAATCGGAGAATAAACATGGTAAGCTCTATGTAGTAGGGATTGGTCCGGGTTCAGTAGAACATTTAACAATACATGCCAGAGATGTAATTCAAAATTCGGACTATGTTATAGGCAACGGTACTTACCTTGACCAGATTGAAAGTTTGTTGAACGTTCAGGAAATAATACGTAGCTCTATGGGTAAAGAAGTAGACCGTGCCAGCAGGGCAGTTGAACTTGCCCAAAGTTCAGTTGTATCCATGGTAAGTGGTGGAGATGCCAATATCTACGGAATGGCAGGTCTGGTTCTTGAGGTTGCAGAAAATGCCAAACAGGATGTAGAGGTTGAAATAGTACCTGGTGTAACTGCCATAACAGCATCTGCAAGTATTCTGGGTTCGCCGATTGTAAATGATTTTGCTGTTATAAGTCTTAGTGATTTGCTCACTCCATGGGACATGATAGAAAAACGTCTTGATTCAGTAGCATCCACAGATTTTGTTATATCTTTATATAATCCCAAGAGCAGAAAACGGAACTCTAATTTTTCACGAGCCATAGAAATCATCAAGCAATATAGAGATGGTTCTGTACCTGTGGGACTTGTAAAAAATGCACTTCGTGATGAAAAACAGGATTATATTGTAACAACACTTGATAATGTATTGGATTATGAAGACTGGGTGGATATGCGTACCACCGTACTTGTTGGCAACAGTGAATCACGTATCTGGAGCCAAAGCGGTTCAGATAGAATTATAACCCCAAGGGGGTATCACAGAAAATATGAATACTAAAAATAAAAATCCACAAGATGATTCAGGGGACGACAGTCTGGATGAATTTGTGGAATTCACTACCGATATTGACCCTGAACTTGTAGAAATCTGTAATGATAGTGGTGCACAAACTAAAGAAGCAAAAGCTATCTACATGACAAGCCGCAATATTGCACGTAAAATAGTTGGAGATGAAATACCTGAAGACCGAGTACGTCAAAGATGTGTAATATCCACTGGAGACCCTTCAGTTGCAGAAATCATGAAATTTGAAGGCGACCCTATTAACTCAGGAGTTGATGCCATTAAAAAAGGCTCTCCTATATTTGTAGATATCAGGATGGTTAAGGCAGGCATCACTACAAAAGGACACAACTGTGATGTGATATGTGTTCTTGATAGGGATGAAGATGCAGAAATTGCTCATAAATATGGTATTACAAGGACTGCAGCAGGTTTTCTAAAATGTAAAGATGAACTTGATGGGGCTATAATAGCAATCGGGAATGCACCTTCTGCCGCGATAACAGTTTGCCGACTAATAGAACATGGTGTACGTCCTGCACTTGTAGTGGGTACACCTGTAGGATTTGTAAATTCAGCCGAATCAAAGGAAATGGTTCGGAATATGGATGTACCATCAATTACCTGTGAAGGTACAAGAGGTGGAACTCCAATTGCAGTAGCGTGTGTTAATGAACTGGTTTCGATTTCACGCGAAAAACAAGAATGTGAATAATCACAGCATATAGGTTGTAATATGACTGGTGTAAATCATCCAGATTCCGATTGATATCAGCACTATTCCAGCTGTTTTTTTCACATGAATTCCATATTTTGAAATTTTACCAAGTTTTGATGTTGTTATGTTTGCAGAGTAGGCTATTATCAGCATCGGAACTGCAAATCCCATCGAATATATTAAAAGTAAAAATCCTCCCTGAATGATATTGCTACCTACAGCAACCATAGTGAGAATTGCTCCTAGTATAGGTCCTACACATGGAATCCATATAATCCCAAGAGATATGCCCAGAACCAATCCACCCAATAATCCGTTATCGTTTAAACGTTTACTGGAGAATTTATCCAGTAATGCATTATTGAATATGTTCAATTCAAGCAACATCACCAGTCCAAGTCCTATAATGACTATTTCAGCAACAAGGTAAATATAATCTCTGTATGCCTGAAAACCAGCACTGAATGCCGATGTTATTATTCCCATTAAGGTAAAGGATATCGATAATCCCAGTATAATGGCAATTGGTCTGTATTTTCCACTGTTACTGGAATATGCAAGTATTGCAGGTAATAAAGGAAGAACACACGGTGAAATGATACTGGCAATCCCTGCAACAAACGCTGCAGCAGGACCGGCTGTTGAGGCAGATGTTATAAAATCCATATTTAACCGGTTCTGTTTTCAATTGCATATTCAAGTGTTTTTACAAGTCTTTGTTTTTGAGTGACACCTAAAAATCTGGCTTTTTCGCGCTGGATGGTTGTATCACCGTTTTCTGTCATGTATACATATTCTCCACCGCTATTGATATCAACAACGACAACAGAATCAGGTATTGAATGGATATTGAATCTTTTGGCAATATCTGGTGTCATATCCACATTTACGTACATTACCTCTGCTTTTTCCTTGTATTCATTTGCGATTTCTTCAATGATGGGTCTTTGTCTGTCACATGCAGAGCACCATTCTGCACCGAATTCAATCAAAACTGAATTGTTTTCAATTGTTTTGTTTATCTGCTGGATGCTGGTAACTCTATCTGAACCGCCGGATGAGTAATCATTATTGTTATTATCAGCACCATTATCACTTTCAATACAACCTATTGTAGATAGTATAAATATTGATAAAATTGTGAATAATACGAGTTTTTTCATATACCCACCACCACTAAGTTTGTGATTTTTATTTGATTTATTATTTTGTAGGTTTAAATTTTTTGTGCGTATTTGGCAAAACCGAACAAAATTTTTGTCTATATGAAACTTAATTTAAAAATTAAAAGCATTCAGATTTTTCACTGTTTTTGACTTGCCATCTAACCAATAAACCTTCATCCATCTGCTCAAAATCTACAAGTTTTAATTTAAGCATATCTATTTCTGGAAATCCTGAACCATCAACAAGGCTTGGTGCGGTAGACCCACCTATAATGAGATTGCCAATAAAAGCATGGATTTCATCTACAAGTTTCAGGGATAAAAGGCTCCAGTTTAAGTTGGATCCCCCTTCAACCATCAGTTTTTCAATCCCCATATCTTTTAATTTTTCAACCAGTATTTTAAGGTCAACTTTATCATTACCGGCAACAATAACCTCTGCTTTTTTTTCCAGTGTTTTTATCTTCTCCTCTGGTGCACATTTTGAGACAGCAATTACTCGTTTTCCTTCGCCTTTTTTAATAATATCAGCATCTATAGGTGTCCTTCCATTGCTGTCTACAACTATACGTGCAGGGTTTTCATCAAAACCATTATCCTTTCGGTATTTTTTTCGATTTTCGGATTTTATGGTAAGGCTTGGGTCATCAGCAAGTACCGTTCCGATACCTACCATTACTGCATCAGAGTCCTTTTTAAGCTCATCAACGCGTTCAAAGTCACTGTCTCCTGATATCTTGACCTGCTTGCGTTCTTTTGTGGATATTTTTCCGTCTGCCGATACAGCAGCATTTAGAAAAATAAAGGGTCTATTACAGGTATTGGTTCGTTTTTCATTCATAAGTTGTCAACGACTAAATTCAATGGTCAGTGTTCCAGTAACGCTTTTAACAGATCGCGGTCTCTGAGAAGTCCTAGTAAGTCACCATTACCATTGATAACAGGTATCTGATCGATGTCATGGCGTTTCATGGACAGTGCACATTCACTTACCCCTGACATGGGAGTGGCTGTGATTAAATCAGTAACCATTATCTCGCTGGTGGCTACATTTGGTGCTTTTATTCTTGAAACACTATAGTAGATACTCATAGTATCTCTTATTGATTCCCATGTCCATTCATCTTCATCTTCTGCAGTTGCTGACATGTCCGATACTTCTACTGAATCCTCAATAATACTGGCGCTTATAATATCTCTATCAGAAATCAATCCCACAAAACCGAGACTTTTGTCCAGTACTGGAGATACATTCATATTTGAAAATTCCATGATTTTTGCCACAATAGGCAGCGGAGTTTCATCCCATACAGGAACAAGTCCGTCATTAAGATACATATCAATCTGGTCAGTTATATTAAGGTCAGCCATGCTTCCAACCACATCTGCAATGGTTACAAGTCCTACAAGCTGTTCTTCATCTACAACAGGCAACCTGCGAACGTTGTGGTCAAGGAGTAGTCTTGCAGCTACTGTTATATCAACGTCAGATGAAATAGTAACAGGGTCTCTTGTCATAAGAAGAGCAAGCTGTTCCTCTTCAGGATATTTGAGCAAATTATTGCGACTGACAATCCCCACTACTTTATTTTCTTTGATAACAGGTACCCCGGAAACCTGTTTATCTTTTAATATTTCAAGAACTTCTTCCCGTGAACCGGGAATTGTTGCATATGCAACATCTTTAATCATTATGTCTCTTATTTTGGTATTTTTTGGCATCGTTTCCTCGAAACCTCCGTTTTATTTAATTATTTATTCCTTCTTTTCTTCTCCTCTTACTACCAGCACAGGTGCAGGAGAATTACGTATAACTTTTTCTGCAACACTACCAAGCAAAAATTTATCCAGACCGCTTTTACCTAAAGTTCCCATTACTATAACATCTATATCATTGTTATTGGCAAAATCGATTATTTCATGACTTGGATGGCCTTCAAGGATAGTAGGTTCACATTCAAGTCCGGCTTCTTCCGCCAATTTTACTACTTGATCGGTTGCTTCTCTACCTTCCTTTTTTATAAGATCATACATCATTTCCCAGCCTGAATCCATAGGGATAGATGAAAATGCAGCAGTATCAACTACATAGACAGGGTAAACCTTTGCATTGCTGATTTTTGCAAGGTCAACTCCGTATTCAATCGCTTTTTGATTTTGTTCTGAACCATCGGTAGCAATCAATATTTTTTTGTATAAATCACTATTCATATTTTGTTCTCCTTTATGCACGGATTATTGATAGTATATCGTCAGGTCTCCCACGTCTGACAATTCCGCTAACCGGATTGTTGATGTTTGATAGATTATTGGATTTGCCGTTAAGTACCATGAGACTTGCAAGGTTTCCTTCCTGTATTGAACCGGTTTTTTCAAGTCCCAAAGCTGTTGCACCCTTAAGAGTGCACATTTTAAATACTTGTCTGTCTTCTATTCCAAACAATTTTGATAACGTTTCCATTTCTGCAAACATGTTTACAGAATTTAGCATGACATTATCAGTACCTATAGCCACATTAATCTCCTCTTCAAGCATATCTGCAACAGGCGGCATACCAACACCGGTTGTAAAATTAGAACGAGGACAAGCAACTACTGGTATGTTTTCATCGGATACATCCTTAAGGTCCTGACGGTTTGCATGGGTTAAGTGTACCATTAAATCAGGTTTAAGGGACAATGCCTCTGATATATCAGAACGCTGTTTTTCACCAGCATGAATAGCAAAAAGCCCTTTGTTTTTTCTGGTATAATCGCTAATTTTTTCCAATAACTTCATGTCCATATCATTAACACCGCTGATTCCCAGTCCTTTAGTGTTTTTTAGTATTCTGTCTATTTCAGATATGGCGTTACTTTCAGGACCTTCGGTATCTGTGGGTCTCCCAAGAATAATGTTGTCAATGTTTGTATCATCAATGGCTTCTTTTAATGCCTGTATTCCTGTCACACCGCTTTCTCTAAAATCTGCGAATGCACCTGTACCAGTGTTAATCATATCTTTTATACTTGACTTCATACTCTCCACGAGTTTGTTGTATGAAGTCCTGTGTAAAATTTGATGTTTGAGACCATCGGGTGGTTTTACCAGTAAATCAAGATCTCGTTCAAGTCTATATCCTCTGTATCTCCCTAGAGGTGGGTCTTTGAATACAGAATCTCCGATATGTGTATGAGCGTTTACAAAACAAGGAGCGATAATATTGTCTGTTTCGCGTTTTTCTTCCCCTATTTCTTTTATAACCCCCTCTTTGATACAGATATAGCCATCAATTAGCTCAAGTTCATCACCAGCCAGAATGGTGCCAGATATTACCTGTTCTCCTGACATGAAATCATATATGAGTAGTTATAATAATTAATATAGTTAATTGTTAGAACAAGTTCAACATAAATTCTAATGTTAAAAATCGGGAACCTAACCACATCTTAGTGTTCTGGGTTCACTTATTCCAGAGGAAAAAGGGTTAGAACTGATAAATCTAAAAAAATTCTGTCGACATTGATTTTATATACATGTTAATATAATCTATACTGTAGGTGTTGCGGGACAATAAAAATAGCACCAAATCCTGAGAAAGACGTAGAGGGGGTTGTTGGCTAGTGGGGTCTAATTGTCCCGCAACTGACTCTTATTATTCTATTTTTATTATAAAATCTTTTTGTGTTTATTAAAATAGTTTTTACATTTTTGGTATTTTTATTAACAGAAATGGATATGATTATACATAATATTGAAGTTACTGATTATAGCCCGAGCTTTTAGAGTCTGCTTGCTTTGGTTAAAACAATCTTTTCTGGATATTATGAGCTTTAAATTTCCTCATAATGCGGTCATAATCTTTATCGTTATCGACAAATATAATGTCACCTCTTTGGTTTATATGTCCGGGACAGGTTCTCAAACATTATGCAATCTTCGATGGAATTTACTTCTAACGTTAAGTTTATATTTTTCTACACAATAATAGTAATCGCGTATTGTAAAGTTCCTTGCATGAGATTAGGGCTTTAAACAAGCCTTTCTGTGAGTGTACAGATAACCCCAATACGCGACAATATGATAATGCGACAATGCCCGTCACGAGGGGTAACTGGAATTGACAGCGGAAAATCCAGAGGATGATATTCCGGAGTTAGTGCGTCGGGTTACAGCATTATCATAAAATCTCACAATTTTTTCTGGTGTGGATATGTCACTTGAAGATGCTGTAAGAGAATCAGATAATTTGGTTGTTATTGATATATCTGTGACTCCCAATTCTAAAACTATTAGTGTACCTGATAATTACAATCAGTGGCGAAACCGCATAGAAGTAAAACTTACCCAGAAGGCAGAGAGTGGGAAAGCTAATAATCAGTTAATTGAAAACTTTTCAGAATTTTTCGGGGTTAATAAATCGAATATAAAAATTACCAGTGGCGAAAAAAGCAGTCAGAAATCGGTTAGTATCAAAGGATTAAGTTATGATAATGCTGTATCAATACTTAAATCAGGGGTTAAATGATATATTGTAAAAATAAATTCCAGCTAAAAACTGGAATTATTTCTGTATTTATTCTATGCCATCTCTGACAATATTGGCTGTTCTTTCAGCATTGAAAGCTTTCAGGAAATAGAGCGTTTCGGCATAAGCCATTGCATCGATTGCTCGTCTTGTATCCTCGTTTACAGAATATATTCTGTCAAAGAATTGTTTGATTGCGAATTTGCTATATTTGCCAAATATTTCGCTGTCTGTTTTTTCCGGTGATTTTTGTTTGTAGTTTTCTACTGTCCAGTTCCAGATATCGTTATATAGTTCGGGTTCAAAAAGTTTGAAAGCATCCCATACAAGGTTCATGTAGAAAGTACCCACATTTCCTTTTATTATCTCTCCATGTGGGAAATGGTCATGTATAAGTTCACGTGGTGTACCAGTAATCCCGTGTTGTGCTATTCTAACTTTTAGGTTATTCTCTTTTAAAGCCTGTGCCACTTTTATGGTCTGGGGTATGTCGATTGATACCTGTTCTATGAGTTTGCCCTGTGAATCATAGGTGTTTCCATGAGCACTTCCGTTTGCTATCGCCAGTACTTGTGGATAAACTCCATTTTCATTTAGTGCTTTGATAAATGTAACAGCTTCTTCCGGTTTGGTTAGCACTCTTCCATGCTCGTCTTCCCTTCCAATTTCTCCTACTTCTACTTCAAGCCCGTATTCTCTGTCAACCATCTTTTCTTCTATAAATTTTGCAATCTCAGTTGTTGCATCTATATTATCTTTCAATTCTTCACGAAGGTCTCCACCTTGGAAATTGAAAAGGTGTGATGCGTCAATAGCAAAAGATGTGTATCCTGCATCTATCTGGGCTTTTACTAATTCTTTTGTTTTTTCTATGTCTTCTCTATCACCTTTTTTGATACCAATATGGTCGGCATGTAATGCCCATATATCGTACCCTACATCTTTTGCTGCCTGATAACACTGTTCTGAAAAATCAGAAGGATATAACCCTGTATATCCATTTTCAAGGTTGCATTCAGACCTTGCAAGCTCCAGTATTATGGGAGCATCCGCATCCTTGGCTGCGCGCAAGATTCCTCTTGTAACCAGACCTATTCTGGGGTTTGCAGCCATAACAATTGTTTTCTGATTCTGTAAAATATTGAATATGTATTTACTGGGTTTTGGGTCATATTCACTTTCAAGCATTTGATTGCAATAATTTCTGAATTGTTCAGAGATTTCGCATATCGGTTCAAAATCTTCGTCTGTCATAATTTACCTCGTATGAATATAGTGTAAATTTGATTTTTTACTTTATTAATTATTCTGTAAATCTGCTATCGGATTTTTTTGTTTTAACTTTATGTATATTGTTTTCCAGCCAACCGATTTTAATATCTTTTTTATCATCTACAATCATATCTGGTACATAGGGCTTGATATCCAAAAGAGGTGTACCATCGACAATATCGGCATCTTTAATATGTACAATGTTTTTATCAACATCTACAACACGAACTACAGAAATTCCTATGGGATTAGGTCGTTTTGGAGCTCTTGTTGCGAATAACCCATGTTTTTTGGAGTCCATGAATGGCTTAACAGATAGAGAATAGTCATCGGACAAATGGAAATGATATATAAGATATATATGTGAAAATCCTTCGAGGTCTTCTAATCCTTTTTCATATTCGGGATAAATTTCTATATAACCATTTATCCCTCTGGCACCTGCTGGTTGTATGGGGCTCTCCTCACGTTTTTTTAAATCTGTATGAATCACTCCTATTGGTTCATATTTCATTTGGTTCGTCTCCTATATTTCAGTAGGATTTAATTTAGAATATCAACATAATTCCTCATAACATGGTATACAAACACATTTTTCATTGATGGTTTTTGTTCTGGATGACATAACTCCTTCCCTGCATTCATCACATATGACTGTTTCAAATATCTGTGCTTTCTGTGGAGCTTTAGCTGATACATTTTCGAAGTGGAAAAGTTCATTTTCTGGAGCTTCCAGTATGTTAACGGTTTTTTGTTCATGGATTTTTCTAAATTCTCTGATTTCTTCTTCAGTTGCTCTCTTGTTTTGTATTTTTTTAAAAATTTCAAGATGACGTTCGCTGGCGGGTTCATTATGGGGTTTGAGTGAAATCCTTATACCTTTTTCATCTTCTCTTTTTATGAATGTGTACACATGTTTCCCATAATCTTTGAATACAAAATTCCCTTTACCAAATGTACATCCTGTAAGCGCCTGTATTGCATCTACTGCACATGAATTGTTTTCCACTATGGCAACTAGTTCTTCATCTTCTGATCGGTTTTTGAATTTATCAAGGGCTATTTGGGCTACTCTATATCCAATTGCAAGTCCTGGACATTGATGACCGTGAAATTCTACTGCTTTTTCAAAACTCATATAAAAACTCCTTTTCTTATTTTTAATTTAATAATAAAATACTAAGTGTTACGATTTTTAATATTGTTGTGAACTAAATATTAATAATATTTTTCTGAAACATTTAAAAACTATGGAATCTATAATCACAAGTATATACATTTATTCAATTTTCAAGTATTCTATATAAATTGGCTAACAAACGATTGATATGCACAATCAAAACAACCTTAAAAACTCCATTTTTGAATACAGAAAACATCTGGAGCAAATTGAACAAATTCTTGATGAACTTTTTCAGCATTCGGAAGAAGGAGATATTTTAGTAGTAGAAGGCAAACGTGATATACGTTCACTGAAAAAACTCGGGATTGATGGTGATATTGAAACAGTATCCAACAAATCACTACTGGACTTTTCGGAAAATGTCGCTTATACTGGAAAAAGCGTAGTGATATTAACCGATTGGGATCGCAGGGGTGAAATTGTTGCGTCCAAATTATCAGAATACCTGCAAACGATGGATGCTGATTATGATATAGAGGTACGTGAACAACTTAAATCACTGGTAAAAAAAGAAATAAAGGATATTGAAAGCCTGTATACATATGTGGTTAAATTAAGGAGTATAGCGGGCAGTACATCAGATTTTGCAGACATTGCAGATGAATTTGAATATTATTATCACCGTTCATATCGATGATAATCACATGTTCATAGGTTTAGATTCGCGTTTGTTATTAAAACCTCTGTCAAAAACTGGATAATTTTTGGACTTGTTTATCAGTTCATTATATGCTTCATGTCTGGGACTGACAATAACAATATGTGCTGGTGGATGTATTTTCTTTAGTCTACTGATTACTGCTCCAGCATTGTCATCTAACTCTACAAGTGCAGCAGATTTGCACCTGGCTTTTAGGGGGACTCTTAAAACACTTACAAGGAGGTGGTCTGCATAATCTGGTTCTATCTGTTTGGGTTTAGCCTGGAACTGGAATTTGCCATATTGTTCCAGATCATGAAGGGCGATTTTTACCTTGTCTGTGTTGTCCCCTCTTATTACTGCAAATGATTTCATTTTCCCCACTTCCAAAATAAAAATATCTCATACATGTTTTATTATTATCTTATAATATGTTTTCACTATAATAATCTTTGCCCTGAATTTATATGTTATTTGCTATCAGGTAAAAAATGTACAATCATTTACCCAGTTCTCTTGAACGTCTGGATGATTCTATAACTGCATCCATGAACGCAGATCTT
This sequence comes from Methanohalobium sp., assembly GCF_018609725.1. Taxonomy (GTDB): domain Archaea; phylum Halobacteriota; class Methanosarcinia; order Methanosarcinales; family Methanosarcinaceae; genus Methanohalobium. Next base: position 42,748 of record NZ_JAHENT010000084.1, read on the forward strand.
ATGCCATGTTCTTCGAGTTCATGAACTCCTCTTATAGTAGTACCTCCTGGAGAGGTGACCATATCTTTTAGTTCTGCAGGATGAGAATCGGTTTCAAGAACCAACTTGGCAGCACCAAGTACTGTTTGGGCTGCAAACGTCAATGCGTTTTTCCGGTCAAGTCCTTCATATACGGCACCATCTGCCATTGCTTCAATAACAGGGAATATATATGCAGGTCCGCTTCCAGATACACCTGTAAAAGCATCCATCAGGTCTTCAGATACAACACGTGCAGTTCCGACAGTTTTGAAAATTTCAAGGGCGTTTTCAACATCTTCATTTGTTGTATTTTCTCCGGGACATATGGCAGAAGAAGATTCGCCAACAGTTGCAGCAATATTTGGCATGACCCTTATTAATTTAGAACCAGAATCCAGTTCATCCTCAATTTCTGATATAGGGACACCAGCAGCAATCGATATAACCAGTTTATCTTCAGTCATTTCATCTTTAAACCCTGCAATCACTTTTCTTATTACCTGAGGTTTTACAGCAAGGATGATTATGTCAGAATTTATGACTGTTTGTTTATTATCATTGGATACATTAATCCCCAATTCATTCTGTAAATTTTCAAGTGACTGGTTGTATACGTCACTTGCATAAACATTACTGCTGTCAACGATATTTGATTTCAGGATTCCGCGAATGAGGGAACTCCCCATTTTTCCTGTACCTATTAATCCTATGTTTTTATTTTCTAGTCCCATATCAATACCTTTTAAAATTTGAAGCAAAAAATTTGTTAAAAATAATTGAGAGGTAAACAATCTGATAAACTTTTTGAAAACCTGTAATCACTCACGTTTTATTTTTACAATGTCTCCAAGTGTGGTATTTTTGGATTTATTATCTTCGCCAGTATCGACATCTTCAACCTTTTCAGTAAGCTGTATATTGAGAGCATGTTCAAGCTTTTTGCGTACAGAATCTTCAGGAGTGATATCCCCACGTTCTATCTTTTTGATAAGTGATTCTTTTTCTTTTATTTTGGCAGCCAATTCTTCCTGTGTCCATTCAAGACGTTCTCTTATGTCTCTTATAATCTGGTCATAATCTTCTACCAGATCATATGTTGGACCTTCAAACTTGGTTTTTTTAGGAGCTGGTTTTTTCTCGGTTTTTTTGGCAGCCGATTTTTTACCGGTTTCTGTTTGTTGTTTTGTTTGTGTTCTGGTATCAACGCTTGTGCCATACTGTGCACATGTTGAACAAACTTCAAGTTCGCTTCCTTCAATATTTACTTTAGTAGGTTTGCCTTTGATTTCTGTACCACATATTTCGCATTGTACTTGTGTTGTTTGCATTTCGTATCAACTCTACAAACGTTCTCAAAATCCACTAAAAAGGGTATATTACGTATATACTTAAATAATAATCGGAGCTTAATGTGAAATTTTCTACCGAGTAATATAAATATGTCCCCTCGTAATAACATAATTCATCATGAATATTTGTTAGAAACCATTCGAAAGGGATATATATCGTCTAATCTTATATAATAAATAGAGCTTTATGAGCGAGACTACTAATGAAGACATAGATGAAAATAAATACGAAATTACTGAAGAAAATATGAATGAGAATAATTACAAGTACAATATCAACAAAGACAAATTTGATGAAAACGAAAATTCTTATGAATATTTGGCTGATAGCGAGGGGGACTTTTCCAAATATCTACTGGATCGCATGAAACAACTTGAGCATCGAAACAGTCGTCTCAATGAGCAGTACAATCAAATTGAGTCTGAAAAACGTTATGTTGAAAATCAAAAGCTCAAATACGAACGTGAAGTTCGCAAATTACAGGCTGAAATTGACCGGTTAAAATCATCCCCATTAATTATTGGAACAGTAATGGATGTACTTGATAACGGTAAACTGATGGTAAGAAGCAGCACCGGTCCGCAGTTTATGGTCAGTATGTCCAAATACCTGGAAGATGAAGAAATAGAACCAGGAACAACAGTAGCACTTAACCAGCAGACATTTGCTGTTGTTGATGTAGTCCAGTCCACAGAAGAACCAATGGTATCTGCTATGGAAGTTATTGATTCCCAGCAAGTGGATTATGACCAGATAGGTGGACTGGATGAACAGATAAAAGAAATAATTGAATCTGTAGAATATCCACTTACAAAACCAGAATCCTTTGCAAGAATAGGAATATCTGCTCCGAAAGGGATTTTGCTTGCAGGACCACCAGGTACTGGTAAAACCCTGCTTGCAAAGGCTGTTGCTCACAGAACCGATGCAAGTTTTATCAGAGTGGTAGGTTCTGAACTTGTCCAGAAATATATCGGTGAAGGTGCAAAACTTGTACGAGAAGTTTTTGAAATGGCACGCAAAAAAGCACCGAGTATAGTATTCATCGATGAACTTGATGCTATAGCTGCAAAACGTTTGAACGATACCAATGGAGCGGATAGGGAAGTTCAGAGGACATTGATGCAGCTTCTGGCAGAAATGGACGGATTCGATGAAAGAGGAGATGTCCGAATTATCGCAGCTACCAACAGGTCTGACGTCCTTGATCCGGCAATACTTAGACCCGGTAGATTCGACCGGGTGATAACAGTACCGATGCCAGATGTTGAATCCAGAGAAAACATATTGCAGATACATACCAGAAACATGGCTGTTTCTGATAACATAGATTTCAAAAAGCTTGCAAATCTTACTGAAGGAGCAAGTGGTGCAGACCTGAGTGCTATAGCAATGGAAGCTGGAATGCTTGCTGTACGTAATGATAAGGAATCCGTAGAAACGGATGATTTCTTGAAAGCTGTAGACAAAGTTATGAATTCTGGAAATGAATCTGTTGAAATACAGCCAGAGGGAATGTTTGGCTAAATATTAACCTCTGGTTATTTTTCTAATCTTTTTTTTACTTCATCAATAAATTAGACTATGGTATAAACTGAAATTAACTATTTATACGATTCTGTATTAGTAGTATTTACTACTGAACTATTTTCCATAGAGTTATTTATATCACAGGTAACTAATGTAATAATATCCAATAGTAGTGGTCAGGTGTTGTTTTATGGATTCTCTCCAGCTTAAAATAAAACATAGATTGCAGAAGTTTATCGAAAAGGATGAAGATGGAGTTCGCAGTAATATACTATGTGTGTTTTTAAATAAAAATAAATTAACTATTGATGATTTGTATTCAATCATAACAACCAAATATAATATATCCCGGAATTCGGTTGCATCAATGGTGGGGTATATACAATCCAAATTGGGCATAATCCAGTCGTATAAAAAGGACTACAAGTCACCTACAGTATATTATTTGAAAGAAAAATATGCTTTTATTATAAAAATGGTTCTTAAACAAAAATTTACTGTAAGTTAATCATTTTTCCTATTTTTACATTTCGTTAGCCAGTGAATGCGCCCATCCTGTGCCGTCACATGACCTACAGGGTTTATCGGTGTCTATTCTGTCCACACTGTTTCCGTCACACCATGCACAGCTGTTAGCCGGTTGTGCAACCAGTACACTTCCAAGTCCTTCACAAATTCGACATGGTCGCTCATGAGTGCTCCTGTCATTACCGGTTCCTCTGCACCAGCCACAGGTTTCCGGGCTGTAATTAATATTGATGTATACATTACCCATGTACCTAACCTCGTGTACTTTTATGGTTTAATTTCCTTATTTAGTTTCTCATTTAAAATGAAGTAAATCGTCTTTTAATTTTGTATTTATTGCTACAAATCACAATTTTTATGTATCTAAATAGATATAAGATTTAAAAGTATATTATAAAATCTACTACAGGTATAATATGGCTTCAGACGAAGTATCTCCGGCAACCCTGAGAAGTGTAATGTGGGTTATGTTTGCAATGTGGATTATAACTATTATTGTAGGATTGTTAATATTCTAAAATAAGTTTCTCTCCACGTATAAAGCAGAAAGCAATAATATGTTATTTTCTTGGTTTTGTAGATGCATCTTTTTCTAACTTGAAAGTATAATGGAGTGGGAAATATATCTGATAAAAACACCAGACTTCATATAAAATCCGAGATAAGGGTACTGGGAATTGATGATTCTGCACTTCTTAGTGACAGGATAATGATAGTTGGAGCAGTATTTCGGGGTGGTGATTGGCTGGATGGTGTACTGCGTTCTGAAATTACCCGTGACGGTATGGATGGTACAGATACTATAATACAGATGGTTAAACCGAGCAAACACTTTGTACAACTCAGGGTAATCATGCTTGATGGTATAACATTTGGCGGATTCAATCCCATTGATATTGTAAAGCTAAACGATGAGACAGGTTTGCCGGTGGTAGCTATAATGCGTAAGTACCCTGATTTTAAAAAGATAGAATCAGCACTTAAATATCTCCCAGAACCAGAGAAACGGATGGATATTATTAAAAAGGCAGGAGAAATTGCAGAAGTAACCACTTATGCCGACCAGAGAGCCAGCCCTTTATACATCCAGTGGGCGGGGATAGAAGAAGAAGATGCTCGCCGTATTGTACAGCAAACATCTACAAGAAGTAACATCCCTGAACCTTTAAGAGTAGCGCACCTTATAGCCACAGGCGTAGTATTCGGAGAGTCCAGGGGTAAAGCCTGAATTATTATTCACAACTTTTAATCCAAAAATCCCCGTTTTCCATAAGTTTTTCTGCTCTGCTCATTGTTTTTGATTCAGCGTATACTCTTATTATCGGTTCTGTACCTGATGGTCTTACAAGCACCCATCCGTCTTCAAACCATACTTTGACACCGTCTATTGTGTCAATTTTGATACCTGTATTATCTTCATGCACCTTTTTCTTTATACATTCCATGGTGTATTCAAGATTATTGCACGGTATCTTTGTTTTGGAATTATAATATTCAGGAACATCCTCAGCAAGCCTTGACAATGGTTTACCTGATGTCATTATTTCAAGTAGTTTTGCACATGACATAGCACCGTCCCTGCAGTATTGATGTTCTGGGAATATTAGCCCTCCATTACCTTCTCCGCCAAATACAGCTTTTGTCTCCATCATTTTCCGGGCTACGTTTATGGAACCTACAGCAGTCCAGATAAGTTCAACACCTGCTTTCTTTGCAACATCAGCCATACGCTGTGACGAGCTTACAGGAGTTACAATCGGTCCTTTCTTCTGGCTCAATATATTTTTAGCCATCAATGAAAGCAGTACTTCTTCATCTACAAAGTCCCCGTTTTCATCTATAAACACAGCGCGGTCTGCATCACCATCCTGTGCGACGCCCATATCAGCACCGCTGAGGCGTATAATTTCTGAAAGTTCCTCCAATACTTCTGGAGTAGGTTCAGGATTTCTCCATGGGAATGTGCCATCAATTTGGGCATTGATTGTTATCACTTCACAACCCAGTTTTCTGAGCAAAAAGGGGAGAGTGAGTGAACCTGCACCACAACCAGTATCCACTACAACCTTGAAGTTCTGTCTTTGGATTTTTGCCGCATCTACTGAATCAATGATACCTTTTATGTAATAATTGTTAATATTATAATCTGTCTGCAAATTACCTGTGTTTTCCCATCCTGTATTATTATATTGTTTTGAATAATAGATATTCTCGACTTCTTTTTCTCCTTCTCGAGAAAATTCAGTTCCATCACCGTCTATCAGTTTAATCCCGTTATATTCTCGAGGATTATGGGATGCAGTAATGATTATACCTGCATCAGTTCTGGTATTTTTTATGTAGTACTGTATAGATGGTGTAGGAACCATATCGACATCAATAACTGATAGTCCTGAAGAAAGAGAGCCTGATATAGCAGCATATTTAATCATGTTTCCTGAAACTCTTGTGTCTCTTCCTATGGCTATAGTAGCATTATTACCCAAATAAGTACCAAGACTTTTAGCAATATCAACAGCAAGTTCAGGCGTGATTTCTTCGTTAGCTATACCCCTGACTCCATTAGTTCCAAATAATCCCATTTATATCCACCACTGTAATCAATTTGTTTTGTTATCAGTTCTGCTTTTTTATTTGTAAGAACAAATTCATTTGTAACATATTTAGATTTATGGATACCTTTATACATCAAATCCTTTCATCAATATTTGGTATAAACACCATTAAAGTATAATGATGACCAGAGTTAACATGGATTCGGATATAAGAATAAGGGAAGCTACTAATGTAGATTTGTTATCTGTCCGGTTGCTTCTGTCCACCTGTTTTCTTGAGATGGATGATGTAGCTATAGATAATTTTGTTGTTGCTGAAACCATTGATAGAACAAAAATAATCGGTATAGCTGCAGAAGTAAGCCGAAATTATCCCGAGATTCATACAGTTGCAGTGCATCCAAATTACCGGGCGAAAGGCATTGGCTCAAAACTTGTAAGGTATATTCTGGACAGACAGCCAGAGCAAAGAGAAAGAATTTATGTACACACTGTTGCACCTGAATTTTTTAATAAGCTCGGATTATTAAGGACAAATGAATTATATTATAGAGGATATATAACTATGTATTATCCTTTAATATAAAAAGTAAACAGAGGAGTTATATCCTCTGAAAATCATTTCCTTCGGGACAAGTGGGCAACTGTAATCAGACCGGCGAGTGCAAAGAGACCTGCAAATCCGGGAATTGATTAGGGTTTGGATTTTTTACTGGTAATTTGTTCAGTTTCATTAGTTTCGGTATTCTGTTTGGGTTATTCTTTAACACTTGGGTTGGACTCTGTCGTAGATTTGGATACATCTTTACCTTTATCAATAACAGAGATTGTAAAGTTTGAAAAACCGAGTAACTGTGCCATTAGTTTTATGGTGTCCTGGTTCTCGTCTACAACAGATGTTTTTTAAGTAGTCCATTTACAAGGTTCCATCCTTCAGAAAGTGGTTTTTTGCGAATGTATCTTCTGGGTTAGTATCTTTTTTCCATTTATAACCTACCCCAATCGGTTCTTTGGTTTTTACAAATACAGCATTTGCAGGGTTTTTGAATTCATTTCTTACATTGTTTCTGCCGATGCTCCTAAACCATCAGAAACATTACTGCTATAACTAAAGCTACCATTGTAGGAATTGACTTCTCTTGCCCGTTAATAATATGATTCCCATATCATTATTTAACAGGCATCAACTCAAAAGATATCATCTTTTTTAGCGAAAGGATATCATCCAAGCTATTAACCAAATCTGGAGATGATAAAGATGTTATATATCCTGCTTATCGACAGGAGTTAACGATTTTCACTGTTGGATGGTGATTTGCTTTTAAAATCTTGTTCTCCATCTGGATACCCCTCCAAATTGAAGGCTTACGAGTTGAAGCCTGTTTATTTTTTATTGGTTTCGTTTCTAAATATCTATAACTGACACCTACTCATCTTTTTTATCTTATGTCAGTTACGTAACAATTTTACGTAAGTAAATTACTTAATATTTTTTTGTTTATAAAATTCAGCTTAAGAAAATATCTACAGTAGGGATAATCAATTAATATATTAAACACAGAATAGGTTGACAGAATGAAAATCAGTGTATTTTACACCGGAGCATTTGGTGAGAAAGTAATAGGCAACCTTATCAATACTACAAATTTTTGTACCTCTTGTGGTGAGTTACTCTGTGACCACTGCCGAAGTGTACGCAAAGGTATATCTCATATGATAGTACAAACATATGAGTTCCCAGAGGATATGCCTGAGTTAATTGATGACCCAACAGAATATATTCCTGAAAATTTATCAGTGACAGATCTTATTATTGCCATTGATTTGCATCCTGATTTATTGACCGTACTCCCAGAAATAGCTAGAAGAACAAAAGCATCATCAGTCATTTCACCTGTTGAAAGACCTCAACTTGCACCACCGGGACTTGTCGAGCAGGTGAAAAATGAACTTGAAAATGCAGGAGTAGAGGCAGAGTTCCCAAAGCCTTTTTGCTCACTCGAAAAAACCGGTAAAAAAGTAATAGACCAGTTTGTTGATTTGGGTTTTGGAAGACCACTGTTAAAAATAGAACTGAATACAGACAACGATACTTTCAGGTTTGTCCGTGTTTTAAGGGACGCACCATGCGGTTCGACATGGTTTGTAGCCAAACAACTAACAGGTACAGATGTAGATAATTACAAAGAGACGGTTTCAAAAGCCCATCATTCTTATCCGTGTACAGCAAGCATGGAAAAGGATGTAGAGCTGGGTGATACCATTCTGCATCAGGCAGGATTTATAATACGAAAAAGTGTAGAAGAGGGGATGTCGGAAAATAATGGAGAACAGAGCTAATAATATTGACAAGGGACTGGAAATTATCGCGGCACTGGATGTTAATCAGTTACAACCGATTGAACTCAGGGATATTTTATATTATACAGTTGCGAAAAACTACGAGGTTGTAGATGAAATTTTATCGTCTGCGATTGATGAAGGTATAGTGGAAAGAAGAGATGATACCTATCATTTAACTCCTGAAACATCTTCTCTTGAATTCGAAAAACCCAGAATAATAAAACAGGAAGACAAAAGTATATGTAAACTCTGTGGAAAGTCATTAAATACCAGCTACTATATTGAATTTAAATCGGACACGATAGGTCCTTATGGTTCAACCTGTGTCAGAAAAATTCACCTAAACCACATTGATTAAAACTTAGGTGTATTGCTCGAATATTTCCAGAACTCCGGGTATATCAAACGCAATCGCATCTGCTGACTGGTCTATCATGAGGTTAACCATACCCTCTGAACCCATTGTTCTGAAATCGGTTCTAAGACCAAATATCATTTTTCCTTTTGCATAGGCGTATCCGATTTCCCATGCAGTACCTGAATCCACATCTGCACCATCAAGGACTGCAAGAATTATATCCGAATCATCAATGATTTCAACATTATTCTGGAATATATAATTCTGTTTATGTTCATGACGCATATCTACAGTATCTTCAGTATGTTCCTGCGGCAGATATACAGGAAATCCTTTTTGAGCGACGGCGTCTCTTAATTTTTTGTTAAAATCCAGTTCACCTTCAGAAAACAGAGGTCCTGCGATGTATACTTTTTTACTTGTGTCCAATTATATCACCTTATGTTCTATGGTTTAGGTTCTATTTGGGTTTAACTGGATTAGGTTGGGTATAATTGACCTTTTTGGATAATAGTTTTTTAGGATAGTGTGATATATACACTAATAACTGATAATATACAATATTGTAAAATGGGGTTTGTAAATGATAAATTATGACCTTATTGTAATCGGCACTGGTTCTGGAATGAATTTTGTAAACGCTATTATCGATAGTAACCCAGAAATTAAAATCGCAGTAATTGATAAGGATGCACCTGGCGGAATATGCCTCACAAGAGGCTGTATCCCCTCCAAATTATTGATTTATCCTGCTGAACTTATAAGAGATATTGAATCGGCTGAACGTTTCGGGATTAATGTAGATATGCAAAATATTGATTTTAAAAACATTATGGACAATATGAGAGATAAAATATCATCCGACATCAATATGATAAGACAGGGATTGTCAGAAAGCAAAAATGTGGATTATTATCCAGAATCAGCAGAATTTGTAGAACCTTATACAATGAATGTGGGAAACGAAAGTATATATTCTGATATGATTTTTATCTGTACAGGATCAAAGCCTGTAATTCCGCCTGTTAAAGGTTTAAATGAAGTGGGGTATCTGACAAGTGATACAGTCCTTGAAATGGACAATCTTCCTGAAAGTATAGCTGTCATAGGTGGGGGATATATAGCAGCGGAATACGGTCATTTCTTATCAGCAATGGGTTCAAATGTGACTCTTATAGGACGAAATCCACAGTTTGTTCCCGAAGAAGAACCTGAAATATCGGCTCTTGCTATGAATAAAATGTCTGGCTATATGAACCTCTATACCAACCATGAAGCTGCTGAAGTTCAAAATAAAGATAACAAAAAGAAGGTAATTTTTAAGGATAGAGGTAGTGGAGAGCATAAAGAGATAACAGTTGATGATATACTGGTAGCCACCGGCAGAGGTCCGAATACTGATATACTACGCCCTGAAAAAGGGGGTATAGAAACCGATGAAAAAGGCTGGATAAAAGTAGATGACCATCTTGAAACGTCCAAACCCAATGTCTGGGCATTAGGAGATGCAAATGGCAAATATCTTCTCAAACACGTGGCAAATTATGAGTCCGGTGTTGTATATCAGAATGCAATATTAAACCGTAATATTAAGGTGGATTATCATGCAGTGCCCCATGCTGTTTTTTCCTATCCTGAAATTGCTTCAGTGGGTTTAAAAGAAAAGGAAGCTGTTGAAATATACGGGGAAGATAATATAATTATCGGATTTTATAGTTATGAGGAGACTGCCAAGGGTCAGGCAATGAAGGTTCAGGATGATTTTGTAAAAATTATCATGGAATATAGTTCAGAAAAAATCCTTGGAGCACATATAATAGGTCCTTATGCATCGATTTTAATCCATCAGATAATACCTCTAATGTATACACCAGACCAGAGTGCTGCTCCAATCATGGACAGTATGACGATTCATCCATCACTTAGCGAAGTTGTTACAAATGCGTTCTATTTCCTGATGCCTGTTCATCATTATCATCATATACTTGAACATCTGGGATTAGATGAATACACAGGTTATAGAACCAGTCAATAAAAAAATAAAAGGATTTTTTGCTTAATCCTTTTCTCCAAATATACCCTTTTTCAAGTGTAATTAAAATATGGACTTTGTCAAAGGCATAGTTTCTGTTAGTATGAGAGATGGGTTAAAATATAAAATTAAACACAAAACCCATCAATGTAATTCTCAGTCCTACTATGCCGGCATAGGCAATTATTAGTTGTTTTTTCATAACTTTTTTAAGCATAACAAATCCCGGGAAGGATAATGCTGCAACAGACATCATGAATGCAAGCGAAGTGCCAACAGGCAATCCTTTGCCAACCAGACTTTCTACTACAGGGATAACACCCATTATATTGGTATATATTGGAATTCCTACTATAACAGCACCCGGTACTGCAAGTGAACCTGTTAAATAACTTGTTATGATTTCCTGTGGGACGAATCCGTGGATAAGTGCACCCAAACCTACACCTATCTGTACATAAGGTAAGATTTGTTTAACAATATTTTTGGCTTCAGTGTAGGCTATATTGCACCTTTCCCTGATGGATACATCTTTCTCACAATAGGTTTGGGCGCCAAAATCAAATTTTTCTATATGTTTTTCAAATCCAAGGTTATTCAACAAGAACCCCCCAAATGATCCAACGATTATACCTCCCAGAACATATAAACCGGTAATTTACCAGCCAAGAGTTCCTAAAAGAACCACAATGGCAGCTTCATTTACCATAGGTGATACAAACAGGAATGTGATAATCATACCAAATGGCACACCTGCACTGACAAATCCGAGAAAAAGAGGAATTGTTGAACAGGAGCAAAAAGGGATACAATTCCCATAAGTGCAGCTATACCATATCCAAATATACTATGTTTACCTTTAAGATAATCTCTTAGTTTTTCAGGGGCGAGATAAGTTCTCAGAAAACCAATTCCAAATATAACAAGAAGTATTATAGTAATAATTTTTAGACTATCATATATCCAAAAGTGCAGGGCATCAGAAGCATTACCTGTTAAACCGGTTAGATATACAATATAATCTGCTATTATTTCAAATACCGTTTTTTATATGCCTCATTTTTATTTTTTAGGTTATAGTGGTCTAATATCAGTATTATTATTTCAAATATTATTGAAATAATTACGAAGAAGGGGCAACAGGGGTACGTGAAAGCCAACGGTTTCTAACCGTCTCCTTAAATCAAAACACTCTAAATTAAAAATTTAGAGTTAAACTTAAATCAGAGATTTAAGTTGTTTAAAGGATATCTTTAAACTTCGTTTAAAGATTGATAAAACAACCCCGTTGTTTATTGTTTTTTAATCATAAATCTTTTAACGTAGTTAACCATATTTAGATGTGTACAAAAACAATGCTTTCGGTGTACAATTGCTTTGAGCAAGTTGCCTGATATAAGACATTGTTAAATTCAACCAGTTGTTTGTGTATCATCAAATTCCATCAGGTATTGTTTGGTGTCGAACACAAACAATGCGATGCAGACAGAGATGTATCGTACGGAAGTACTGGCGCCCCGCAAGTGGCAACATCAAGATGGGGGATGACCATAGAACCCAATGGATTTATCCGTTGGATTATGTCAGTTATATGTTGTCATCTGTGCTAAGAAATTGTCAAGTTAACACTGATACGGCAACACGACATGTTTATAAAAGCATCACACAATATCTGATAGGAATTAAAAATAACTATATAAATTAGTTATAATGATTTGATGAGGATTTTGATATGGAATACAGTCTTGGTATTGATGCAGGGGGGACCTACACTGATGTTGTAATAATGAGAAACCATGATGGTGTCATTGTAGATTTTTATAAATCATTAACAACCTATCCAGACCTTGTAGAAGGAGTAAAAAATGCAATCGATGGATTGGACTGTTCTTATTTAAAGGGCGTTAACATTGTTTCTGTTTCTACTACCTTGGCTACCAATACAGTACTTGAAAATACCGGATATCCAGTGGGTTTGATACTTGTAGGAGATTATGATGATCCTGAGGATTTGGGTGTAGAGCACTATATTGTAGTAAGTGGAGGGCATACCACAAGAGGCGATGAGGCTTCCAAGCTGGATGAAGAGAAAGTAGAAGATTTTATCAAAAACGTAAAAGACAAAGTATCAGCATTTGCAGTGTCATCCTATTTCAGTGTGAGAAATCCCGATCATGAATTAAGAGTTAAGCAAAAAATCTTGGAGTTAACTGGTTACCCTGTTGTTTGCGGTCACGAACTCTCTCAAGACCTTGGAGTTTATGAAAGAGGTATTACTGCCTATTTAAACGCTCAACTATTGCCCATTACTACTAAATTTATAGATTCTGTTAAATACGAGATTGAGAGGAGAGGTATAGACGCTAAAATGCGGATGTTAAAATGTGATGGGTCTATAGTTGGAATTAATGAGGCACTTGAGAAACCAATAGAATTGATATTTTCAGGTCCTTCAGCCAGTCTCATGGGCGCAGCATATCTGACAAATCTTGATAGTTGTGCAGTAGTTGATATTGGTGGAACAAGTACAGATGTATCTTTGATGGAAAACGGACTTCCTGAACTGATAGATACCGGTGCATTAGTTGGAGGTTGGCAGACAAAAGTAAGAGCACTTCGAATGGAAACGTCTGCAATGGGCGGAGACAGTCATGTGTGGGTGAAAAACCAGACTGTTCGTATAGGGCCAAGAAGGGTCATTCCTTTATGTGTGGCAGCAGAAACCTATCCTGGATTGGTATACAAATTAAAAAAAGATAGAATATCATCCAGTAAACAGTTGACAGAAAATATCCAGCCTACAAAATTTTATGTTAAGACCAGAGAAAAACCTGTCAACCTTACTGAATCCGAAAATCGGATACTTGAATTAATCGAAAACAATGAACCAGCATCTATAAATGAGATATTTAGGGAAACCTTTACTCCTGGCATATATCTAAATTCACTTATTCAGAAACGTTTGGTCCAGCCTATAGGATTTACACCAACCGATGCTTTACATATCCTTGGGGATTATGAATATTGGAATATTAATGCGTCCCATATCGGAGCAACTCTTTTGTCACGGCTGGTAAATACATTAAACTATAAATTCTGTGGGCAGGTAAAAAATAAAGTTACACATAACCTTGCTTTGAACCTTACATCTTTTGTTCTCAAAAATGTAGACAGGTCAGAAATCGATAAAATTCTTCATGATAGTCATCTTTCCAAAATAAAAATCCTAATACCACTTATTTTAATAGGGGCATCAGCACAGGTTTATCAAAACAATTTAAAAAAATTAATAGATGCTGACATTAAAGTACCAGAATTTGCAGAAGTGGGAAATGCAGTTGGTGCGATAGCTGGAAAAGGTGTAAAGAGAGTCTATATATTAATTAAATCTGTCTATGATGATGAAAACAACATGATGAAAGCTGTTGTTTTTTCACCCGGTAGAAGAGATGAGTTTTACGACTATGATGAAGCGTTAGAATTTGCAAGAAAGAGAGGCAATGAACTGATATTTAATTATATGGATGAAGCGGGGTTGGATAAAAATGGTGTAAAAATAGAACTGAATAGAGATGATATATCCATGGATGGAAGCAATAGAACACCAGTTGAAACAAATCTTGTTTTTGTCGGTATGTGGAACATCAACTATAAAAAGAGTAAAGAATGAGAATGGATTAATTTATTTTAACGAATCCATCCTTATTTTCTGAATATTTGTGCATACTTTACCCGCAAGGTTGGAAGACATTTGAGACCATATAGGCAGGCTCAATACATGTTCTGATAAATCCCCTGTTACCGGCAGGTCGGTTTCTGACTGTGCATGTTCAGAATAAGCCTGCTGCCTGTGTACTGGTGGATAATAGTGTTTTCTGGTCTCGATATTAACTTCGAATAGTTTATCTGACAGTTCATCTCTTGTCATACCAAATTCATCAGGATTTATAGATATGGCAAATTCGTTACAAGCACTCCTTGAATGTTCAGTTATTTTCTGGAAAGAGATTCCCGGTATATTTCCCAAGACATTTCTGTATTTTGTGACTACTCCGTTACGTGACCTGATGTTTTCTTCGATGTTTTTTAGGGAATGATTGGCAAGGACAGCATTAAATTCCGACATTCTTGCATTAAAAGCAGGGAATCTGGAATTTAGTTCACCTTCATCTCCATAATTCCTTCCGGCCAAAAGGTAATCTTTCAAATCATCATCGTTTGTTGTAACTATTCCTCCTTCACCTGCAGAATTTGATGTTGATGGGTTCAGGCTGAATATTTCAGCGTTTCCAAAATTACCTATGTATTCGTTGTGGTATTTCGAACCCAGAGCATGTGAAGCATCAAAATACAGTTTAAGGTTGTTATCTTCTGCTATTTGTAGCAGTTTCTCAATATCACACGGATTTCCGAATATATGTGCACCACAGATAGCGGATGTATTTTCGGTAATATTTTCTTCAATTTTATCAGGGTCGATTGTCCAAGTCTCGGGGTCGATATCAACAAATTTTAATTTTAATCCGTTCCATAATACAGCATCTGCAGACGAATGGAAATTAAATCCTGGAAGTATGACTTCTCCATTTAATCCCATACTTTTGATTGTTAGCATCATCCCGGCAGTAGAACTTGATACTGCTACAGCGTGTTCGACTCCCAGATATTCAGCAACAGCATTTTCCAAATCTTCTACATATTTGGCATTGGTTGTTTTACCTTTTTCCAGAATCTCGGATATATCAGGAGCGATTGTTTCAAATTCTGGTACATAGGGTTTTGTAATTGGTATTGATTTGTAATAGATTTCAGTTGACATAGTATCACTTACTAGATGTTTGTTTTAAATTGTAATATATTCCTTTAGTAGAAAAATCTTGCTTTATTTTAAAATTATCTGATTTTTATTTAACAGAATACAATTGCCAGTACATAAAAAAGTTAATCTCTGTTTACCAGTTTTAGATAAAAATAAGAGGAATGAGTCAAGGTGATATTATTTTATTTAATCACTCAAATTTGCTCATATAATTATTATATGCCCTGATATATTCGGCATGAGGCCATATAAGCGGAATTGTAATGTATGCAAGTCCATCCTGCCATTTTGGGTGGTTTCTTGTCTGTTCAATCATTTTGATTTTGCTATCCCTTAAGATTTCAGCATTGGTGTAATCTTCCACCCAAAGTTCAAAGCGCTGTATAGTGGATATATGTTCAGGCAACTGGTAATTATGAGCCATGTCCACCACCCATCCAAGGTATTTTTCTGCCAAATCCTGAGCATTATTCTCTATAAAATGGTTTGCCAGTTCACAGGTAAAATGACACCATGGTCCATAACCACCGTTGTTACGGTTCCAATGTTCAGGATAGCGGTTCAACCCTCCAATTTCATCATCCCAAAGGTGTCTGTGAATACGTTTAACAGTTGCTTGGGTTTTCATGTCATGGTCGCTGATTAATTCAAAATATGCAGGTGCATATTCAGCAGCATCAACATCTATAACACTGGATGCAAAGGCATCATATGCTATAGGTTTGCTATTTTTATCTTTTACGCGTATGCATTTTATAAATGACCGCCTTCTGGGACTGTACATCCGTGTTAATATGGCATTTTTGACCTTTTCAGCTTCATTTTTCCATCTATCCAGCTCATTGTTATCAGCACCAATGGCTTTACCCATTTCCACTGCGGAAAAAACCCCTGCGCAGCAAGCTGAATTTGCATAAATTTCAAATCCGTGTTCGTATGCAGGGTATTCATGGATACTGTTTATAGTATGGATAAGATCTACTTCCTCATTTTTATTCATCAGTATAAATTCAACAGCATTTCGTATGGTGCTCCAGTATTTTAATACAAAATCCCTGTCTGCCATTTCTTCAAAAAATGAACCTCCTGTTGCTTCAAAGTATTTACCCAGTGTATAAAGCACCAATCCTGTACCATCTATCTGTAGATCCTTATAACTGGCATCATTTCCATCAATATCATATCTCTGTGAGAATTCACCTAGTGGTTTCTGAGCATTAAGTATAAACTCCAGACCTAACCTTGCCTGGTCCATTAAATCGGCAGAAATTGCACCAAGTATAGCTATTGAATGGTCTCTTGGGTATATAAAAGGATATCTAGTCCCAGGGGGGCTAGCGTAGAATCCTCCATTTTCATGCTGGTTTTCTTTCAGGATTTTCACGCTGTTTTCATATAATTTATGCGCTTCCATTCGGTTCAAAGGGCTCACTCCGTATTATCGGGTTCTATTTTAAACACACAGTAGGCTTTTTCAAGATATTTATCGACCTCTTCTTTGGTCATATTTACCTTTTCTATTGCTTGTTCATTATATGCTATGTAATCAGAATCCTTCATTGGGGACCTGCAACCCAGATTAAATATTTTAAAACCTGCCATTTCAGCTCTTCTTTTAACATAACTGTAATGAAGGACACCCAGTATATTGGATAATGCGGGAAAATCCCAGGGGTTATCAGAATTGTCTCGTTTATTATCAGAAACTTCAATCACCTGTTTAAATTGTGCAGGTTGTCCGCCATAAATTTCGATAAATTCAATCAATTCTCCCCCGAAAGGACAGATGGGTAAATAAAGTATATTGTTATCACGTGCCCCTTCAAATCCAGCTCCCTCTATTTCAGCAAGGTCTTTGCCTATACCTTCAAGCCATTTCAAGGTTTTTTCAGGACCATCAAGGTCCACCATTTTTAACACACCGGTTAAAAGTGCCTTAGGCAACATATTTTCAAGTCTTATCATACAGTACTCTCCCCTACTAAATTTGTATTATATTGTATTAAATATTATCAATCCGTATTATTGGATATCAAATCAATTATCGCCTTATTCCATCCTTTTGGACCTATTCCCTCAATCCTGTTAATTCTACTGTCTGTAATGGAATCGTCGTGTATACCCCCGGACTTTTGGACAAGGTATGGTATATCTACCGATTTTAGCATTGGGTAATCATTTAAACTGTCCCCAAGACCTACAGTTTGTAAGTTTCCGAATTGTTTTCTGTATATGTTAGATAATGTCTCTACTGATTTTCCTTTATCATTATTACCAATTAGATGCCAGTATCTTCCCCCTCTGGTATAATTTAGACCATGTGATTTTATAATCTCGATTATCCTGTTTGCTACATCTTCATATTCTCCTTTAACTTTGAAAGCTTCATCATATTCCCGCATCTTTGCAAGTCGAGCAGATTTAATATCTAATCCAGTATCTTTGCTTACATCTTCATTATCAAGGTCTCCAAAACCGATAATTTCTACATCAACTGAACTTTTAATATCTTCAAGAACTTGCCTTAATATTGTGTATTCAGTGCCAAGTTCAATAATGTTGTAATTTTTGTAGGTCATGGTATAATCATAATCCACATCAAAATACCCTTTTGGTATGAAAATGGCACCTCCGTTTTCGGATATAAATGGATGAGGAGAATTCAGTTTTTTGACATAAACTTCTATTTCTGCTCTTGTTTTGCTTGTGCAGATTACCAGTGGAATGTTATGTTTTTCCAGTAATTCAAGTGCGGGTTTTGCAGGTTCATAGGAATAGGTATTATGGTCTATAAGTGTTCCATCAAGGTCTGTAAATACAACATAGTTCATGTATCTTCCCTATATAACTGTTCTTTTTCTTCCATAATATCTTTTTTGTAGACAATAGTGCGATACGGGAACGGAATCTCTATGCCTTCAGCATCGAACCTTTTCTTTATTGCTTCTATTAATTCACATCCGGTGGTATATGCTATACTTCTGGTAACAACCCATACAAACAGACGAAGGTTGACGGCAAAGTCACCACATTCTGTAACATATACCTCAATTTCTTCATCCTTGCAGGACCTTGGGTGGTAATTGATTATATCTTCATATCTCATCACATTGGGATGTTTTCTTGCCTCTTCAATCATTATAGACTTAGCATGGTCAATATCAGAATCATAGCTGATACCCATATCAATCGGCCATATAACAGTTGGATCTTCAATAGTCCAGTTGATTATCGATTGGTCGCTAATTATATGGTTTGGTATCATTAGCCTGCGATTATCCCAAGTATTTACAACTGTATGTCCAAGTGTAATATCAGTGACTGTTCCATATTCATTATTTATGTTCACACGGTCGCCTACTCTGAAAGGTCTGAAAGTTGCAAGGGATACCCCTGCTATTACGTTTGATAAAGTGCTCTGTGCAGCCATACCGATAACAATTCCTGCAAAACCAGCGCCGGCAAAAAGAGCGAGTGAGATGCTCCGGAGAGCTGGTATGCTTAAAATGATTACAACTATACCTGCAAAATATATAAAGGCAACACTTATTCGTCTTACAAGACCAAAAACAGTCTCATCGACAATTATTTTTTTACTTACAATACCAAAATAGGTTTTGAGTGCTCTGTCTACTATTTTTGCTATTATAAATGATGCTATTATAACAGCTAATATAAACACAAGGTTTGCAAGGTTTTTCAGTAACCATTCAGGTATATACTCTTCAATTACCATTTTTCTCCAGTTTAAAAATTATTATCTATTTATTAAGATTAAAATTATTATTTATATTTTTATAGGATATATCTCCTGCAGGATTTTGTCAAGATACAAAAAAGTACTTTTATAAATAGTATAATCATTAATCAGGACTTTGGATGGAAACCAAAAAACTTGAACTGCCAGAATACATTATACAATTTTATCTGGACACAGGAATAGAAGAACTATATCCGCCACAGGAAGAAGCTGTAGAAAAAGGACTTTTAGATAATAAAAATTTACTTGCAGCTATACCTACAGCATCAGGCAAAACTCTGATATCAGAATTAGCCATGTTGAATTCAATATCTACAGGTGGTAAATGTTTATATATTGTCCCACTTCGGGCGTTAGCATCTGAAAAATTTGAAAGGTTTAAAGAATTCTCATCTATAGGAGTAAAGGTAGGTATATCTACTGGAGATTTTGATTCCACTGATGAGTGGCTGGGTTCAAACGATATAATCGTTGCTACTTCTGAAAAAGCTGATTCGCTATTAAGAAACGAAACATCATGGATGAAGGATATAACAACAATTGTGGTGGATGAGATACACCTTCTTGACTCTGTGGATAGGGGTCCAACTCTTGAGATAACTATCGCAAAACTATTGCGCCTTAATCCAAATTCAAAGATAATAGGACTGTCAGCAACGATAGGGAATGCAGGAGAAATTGCAGGATGGCTTGATGCTGAACTTGTCCAGAGCCAATGGCGTCCTATCGAACTATATGAAGGAGTATTCCTTGATGATAATATCAATTTCAAACAATCACAAAAACCAATTAAAAACATTGTTAAAGATACAGCAGTAAATCTTGTAATTGATACTATTGATGAAAATGGACAGTGCCTTGTTTTTGAAAGCAGCAGACGTAACTGTGCAGGATTTGCAAAAAAAGCAAAATCAAAGGTTGGAAAATCACTTGATAAAGGTCTCCTTGATGAACTGAATAATATTGCAGAAGAAGTGCTTGAGACCAGCGATACAGAAACTACAAAAGAACTTGCAAGTTGTATTAAAAGGGGTACAGCGTTCCATCATGCGGGTTTAAATTCAGCACAAAGAAAAATAGTAGAAGACAATTTCAGAAATAATAAAATAAAGGTGATTTCCAGTACACCGACACTTGCGGCAGGTTTGAATTTGCCTGCAAGGCGTGTAATAGTAAGAAACTACAAACGTTATGACCCAAATTTTGGAATGCAGCCCATACCAGTCTTGGATTATAAACAGATGTCAGGGAGAGCTGGCAGACCCAGTCTTGATCCTTATGGAGAATCAGTTCTTATATCACATACTTATAATGAATTTACAGACCTTCTGGACCGATATATCGATGCTGAACCAGAGGATATATTGTCTAAATTGGGTACTGAAAATGCACTTCGAACTCATGTTCTGTCTACCATAGTTAACGGGTTTGCTACTACCCGACAGGGCATGGTGGATTTTATGGGTTCGAGTTTTTTTGCATATCAGCAGCAAAAATGGAGTTTAATCGATGTGGTTGATGACTGTATCGAGTTTCTGCAGGATAATGAAATGATAAAGGATGATGGAGAACACCTTTATGCAACACGTTTGGGACAGGTTATTTCCACATTATACATAGATCCATTATCTGGTGCAATTATTATTGATAAACTTAAAAAAGCAGATAAGGTTAATGATATGACAATGCTGCATATAATCTGCAGTACTCCTGATATGCGTCAATTATACCTGCGGTCAAAAGAATATGAAAAAATTAATGAGTATGTGATGACTCATTCTGATGAATTTGTGGAAGTACCCAATCCATTCAAATCGATAGAATATGAATGGTTCCTTGGTGAGGTAAAGACCGCATTATTAATCAATGAATGGATTGATGAAAAAACACTGGATGATATTACTGCAGAATTTGGAGTTGGTGAAGGGGACATCAACGCACTTTCTGATATATCCGAATGGCTCATGCATTCAGCAGTAAATCTTGCAAAACTTACAGATTTGGATGCGGATAAAGCACAGGAACTTGAGAAACGTATACACCATGGTGTAAATAAAGACCTTATACAACTGGTTTCTATAAGTAATATCGGAAGAGTGCGTGCACGTAAACTATACGAAGCAGGAATCCAGTCAGTATCCGATATTAAAAATACGGATTTATATACTCTTTCAAATTATCTTGGTAAAAAAACCGCATATAAAGTACTTGAACAGTTAGGTGTGGAACCAGAAGATAACCAGCAAATAGATGAAGAACCTGAATCTATAAAGTCCTATTCTGGTAATTATCAGGGTCAAAAAACATTCAATGATTTCTAAATAAATAAAGGGGCAACGGTAATGCTTTATAAACACCTAAAAGATGTAACAAATGACGAAAAAAAAGAAATTTTCTCCCGTGGAGAGGAGCTTGCAAATGTTGAGGATAAAGTTTCAGTTATTCTGGATGAAATTCATAATCAGGGAGATGAAGCACTTAAAAAATACACAAAAAAATTTGATAATGCAGAGATTGAAAATATAGAAGTAAGCCGGCAGGAAATCGATGAAGCCTTCTATAATGTGGATGAAGCTTTTATTAAACATCTTGAAAATGCCGCTGACAACATCAATAAATACCACCAATCACAATTACCTACTCAAAAATGGATGGAAGAAACGTCTCCTGGTATAGAGCTGGGACAGAAAGTAACCCCTCTCAAAAATGTGGGTGCCTATGTGCCGGGAGGCAGTGCGTCTTATCCATCCACTGCATTGATGACGATAATACCTGCAAAAGTTGCAGGCGTGGAAAATGTCACTGTATGTACTCCCCCAAGGTATGACGGTACAGTTCATCCTATAACACTGGCGTCAGCAAGAATAGCAGGTGCAGACCATATCTATAGACTCGGAGGAGTGCAGGCTATCGGTGCACTGGCTTATGGGACTTCAAGTGTTAAAAAAGTCGATAAAATTGTAGGACCGGGTAACGTTTTTGTAACTACTGCCAAAATGCTGGTTAGAAACAGAGTAGAAATTGATTTTCCTGCAGGTCCGAGTGAAGTGTTAATTATAGCTGATGAATCTGCAGACGCCAAAATGGCTGCATCGGATATTGTTGCACAATTAGAACACGACCCTAATGCAGTATCAATTTTGATTACAACTTCCAAATCAATTGCAGAAAAAGTAAACCAGGAAGTTTTGTATCAGGCTAAATCTACGCCAAGAAATGATATAATTAAAAAATCCCTTGAAAATGTAGTGATACTGATAGCGGATACTGTGGATTCCTGTATAGAGTTCTCTGATGAATTTGCTCCTGAACACCTTGAAATCATGGTTTATGATGATGAATATGTACTTGATAGAGTTGAAAACGCAGGTTCGATATTTGTAGGAAATTATAGTCCTGTAGCCGCCGGTGATTATGCTTCCGGTACGAACCATGTATTACCAACTTCTGGATATGCAAAAATCTATTCAGGACTTAATGTCAACCATTTTATAAAATATTCAAGTATACAAAAAATTAGCAAAGAGGGTTTGGAAGGTATTAAAGATACCATCATTTCTATATCTGAAGAAGAAGGGTTATATGCTCATTCTGATTCGGTAAAGTCCAGATTTAATGAGTGACTTACAATATTTTTATAGTTTTTTATCGACAATTATTTAAAAGGTAATAACATATAATTGTTTAATAAGTCATTTTTTGTATGAAAATCACAGGTGGGGTAGTATATGAAAAT
The DNA here is from genome assembly GCF_018609725.1 of Methanohalobium sp. Classification (GTDB taxonomy): domain Archaea; phylum Halobacteriota; class Methanosarcinia; order Methanosarcinales; family Methanosarcinaceae; genus Methanohalobium. The sequence goes on from NZ_JAHENT010000084.1 coordinate 65,780, forward strand.
AAGAGTAGTTAGTTCAAGGGATGAAATTCCCAAAATAGATCCAAATGAAAATGTAATTCATTTTGCTTTCAGACCTTCCAATAAAGATATATTCAGTCTGGTTAAAAGATGTCCCAATGTAGAGGTAATCCAGATACCAAGTTCTTATAGGAGCACACTTTCCAAATCAATTGAAATGTTTCTTGATATGCAAAACATAAAACTTATAGAAGGGGATGTTTGGGGTCACAGA
>NZ_JAHENT010000085.1 GCF_018609725.1 Methanohalobium sp.
CGGGTCTTAATGTCGAATCTACTTTCGAGTATGGGGACACAACAGACCCTATTAACAGTTATATGTTTAATATGACAAACGCTGACTCAACTTCAAAGGACTTTACTGTTGCATACAATAATGTTGTTGATGCTCAAGGTGCAACTGCTCCAATTGAGTTCCTCATCTACGATAACGCAGGCACACAGGTCGCAAGTGTTACACCAAACTCAGATGCGACATTTACTGCCGCAGCTGGTTCAACATACACTGTTGTTGTCGTTGTTGACACAACAGGTCTCGATGATACGGCTGACCTTTCAGGTGACCTCGTAATCACGGCATAAAAACAGTAATACTATTCTGTTATATTTAACAGTCGTTTCTATTATGTATTAAATTCCAAATAGAAACTTTTTTATATAATTACTTCATACTAATAGATATGTCTGATAAATGTCCAAAATGTGATGAAATCGGGGTAATACCAAGGTTTGCAGTTACAGAATTTAATACACTAAGGAAAAATGATGGCTTCAAAGTGAGATTGTGTAGTAATAAGAGCTGCAGTATCCGTGCATATAATAATGATGAAAATAAGTATGTTGCAGAAAATAATCATCCATCCCTAGATGATATTATGTTCTATTATGAGATGGATTATGATGTTTTAGAATTTCAAGCAAATAACACTCGAATTTAATAATAATTGTTAGTTTTTATTATATATTTCACCATTAAATTTTACGATTGTTCGAATCTTCTTTGTAATTTCATCAACATTGTTCATTTTATTCATTTCACTTGCTGAGTTAACACTCACATAGTGTCTATCACTAAAGTCATCAATAACTGCACTTTGGAGAACAAACTCATCACCGACTTCGAAATTTTCTGAAATACTCGCACTTTCCCAGATTGTAACATCGATATATAATTCATCTTCATCTTTAGCTGTATAATACAAGAACGCATCTTCATTAAGTTTCACTCGCAACTTTTGATTAATACTATCAACATCAGGTGTGTTATCTGAAACAACAAAACCTGTAATATTAACCCAATCCTCTGTAGATACATCAGCAATTGAATCCCAAACGAAGACACAATATTCTCCGTCCGCAGGATTTCGTTCAATTGCAGTAAAGTTAATACCAGTTGTCTCATCTGTAACAGTATGTCTACAATAATAATCTACGCCATCTTCTTTCTCTACAGACCAAGTATCTTCAACAGTCATCGAAAAATCACTACTTTCAAGTGTAGATTTCTTTCCAATATCACTAACGCTCATAACTGTTGTTTCTTCTCGATTACCCGATTTGTTTGATTGTTGTCTCTTAGACATACATCTATTTTTAATTTAACACCCTTAAAGTATTACCCAAATTAGATAATAAACATCATAAGCAACACTTACATACACACGTATGCTCACTATACATAATAAAAATAAATTGCTTATCACAACAATCTCAGAAATTACAACGATTTCTACACAAATTAATGATATTCGATTATAGGGTTATACAAAGTCAAAACCTATTACAAACATTATACCCAAACTTTTAAGTAGTAGTAATATAAATATAGTAGTTGTAATGAATATTACAAATAAATTTAGTCTCGACACAAAGGGTGTTTCTCCTGTTGTCGGTGTAATTCTTATGGTAGCTATCACGGTTATTCTTGCTGCTGTAATTGGAACTTTTGTCCTTGGTCTTGGTGACCAAGTTAACCAAAACGCACAAGCAGGAGTAACATTCGACTCTGGGTCGAATGAAGTAGATGTTCAGTTGAATAGTGTTCAAAGTGCAGATGCAGTATATGTTAATTCTCCTGGAAGTCAATCAGGCGGTGTTACAGCTACTGATTCTACAGATGGTAATTATCTCCTTAACTCTAATGGTAACGGTGGAGTCGGAACAACTGTTACAGTAAGCGGTATCTCTGATGGTCAACAGATTACTGTGATTGGTGTTCTTAACGGTGAAGAGAACATTATCCAAACATATAATTACTCAGCATAAATCACTTAACTAACTGATTTCAAACAGTATAAAAAATTTACTTTTAGTAGTTATTTTGTAGTTTAATCTCTATTAAACCCAAATGCTTTTAACCCTGTAGTTTAATTTATACATATAATGAGGTTCAAAGATAATAATTATGGTGTTTCTCCTGTTGTCGGTGTCGTATTGTTAGTGGCAATTACAGTTTTGCTGACGGTTGTGGTTGGTGTTTTTGTTCTTGACCTTGGACAAAATACTAATCAATCAGCAAATGCTGGTATTCAAACAAGCGAGCCAGTAACTAATAAAACGAGCATCACACTTATTGATTCTGGTTCAGCGGTTGAAGTCTATGTTATTAATAATTCTTCTAATACAACTATTTCAACAGGTGAATCAGTTACCGTGAGTGGTGAGTGGGTAGTTATTGGTAAAACAAAGGACGGGTCTAAAACGGCTATCCGTAAAAGTTCGAATTGGTCTGGTGACTTAGATACAACAAATACTAACACGGGAGCGACAGTTGTTGTAAAGTCACTACCACAAACAATCAACTCACCATCTGGTTTTGATGATTTTACATTTGACAATTCTACATATGTTACAGATTCTGGCTATCCGTCTATTTATCGAAATTCTAATGATAGTGTCATATATAGTTACACAACGCATACTGTTAATGTTACTGATGAAGTAGATGAAGTTTCAGTAACAACAAATTACGATATTAATTCTGGTGGGGATTATATTTATACAAATGCGTATGAAAACGGAACAAATAGTTATATTGGATATGATTATTCATATAAAAATGGGACACAGAATATAAGTCTTACAGGAAATAATGATATTTATTTATACACATATCCAAATTCTGGTTCTAATTATACACTTAAGCAGTATGAAGTTAAAGCATATAATATTACGACAACTGAGAAGAATTTTTTAAATCATTACACAACAACAAGTCAATTTACTGATTATAGAAATGATGATACACCTGGTGTTGCGACAGTAACAAATGATGGTATTGAGTATAATAGCTCAGATGGGAATTTTGCAAGTTATTATTTCAAGTCATTTAATTCATCACCGAACGCAATCGATGATATTACAATTAGCGTTAATGTCTCATATATTAGTGGTGGGTCTGCAAATCCTAGAATTTTTCTATATGATTCTGGCGGTAAACAAGAATATGTTGGTTCATTCCCAACTAGTGGGTTGGGGAATCATACTATGTCCCTAACAAACCAAGGTGTAGATATTGCGTCATATGATGAGATGAAAGTGAGAGTTGAACGGTATGATGGCGACCTTCGTATTGAAGACATTACAATCCAATCATATAATATCACATATGTATCAGGCACATTACCAGCGAATCCAATTTCAACAACAACACAACTTGAAGAAGCAGAAGGAATTAATTCTAATGCTACGGTATCTTCTGATACAGTAAGTTTAACTAATAACGAACAGTATCGAAGTAAGTTCTTAAATAATACAGATAGTATTGATTCATATATGGTTGAATTACACACTTCAAATGATGTAACTGGAACAGTATTAGGCGTAAATGGTTCAAATACGCTGAATTATTCTAATCAGATTGGTTCATCTTTCTTTGTATCATATGACTCAGGTAGTAGCGAAGGATATGCATATGTTAGTAATTTCAGTTATACAAATATTGACGATTATCAGTATGTTCAGCCAAGTATTTTTTCATCTAATGAAAAAGATTTTACAATTCAAAATTATTCTGTATATGGATATAATTTCAGTTATACACAACAGTTTAATAAATCAACTGAATCTGAATTAAAGAACGGTGAATGGAATAATAGCACAGTTTCTTTCAATTCAGACACAATGGTTATTGATTCTGACAATAATGAATCTGATTATAATACAACACAGTCTCTTAGTGTCTCTGACAAATCTGAGTCTATTGTTGTAAATATTACAGGTTCTAACTTAGATAAGTTATCAGTTGGTATTAATGGTAGAAGTAGTGTTATGACTACTAACAATGATACTTCTACTGGAAATGTTGTATTAATTTATAGTAAAAACACGGTTCAAAATGCTAATATAACATTGATTGTTAAATCTGGTAATTCTGTTGAAGTTGATTCTATTCAAACAAGTATTAGAGATGGTTCAGAGGAATCGGTTACAACAGTAACTCGAAACGATAATAGGGAAAATATTACTTATACTAATGAGACTCGGACTGAAGTAACAACTTAATATAACCTAAAGCTTTTAGTGTTTGAAGTATTAGTAATAGTTATGTTACAAAAAGTATCTATTGTAAGTGTGTTATTTTTACTTGCGATGAGTGTATTTGTTGGTGGTGCTGTTGGACAAGCAACAGACTATGATTGGACAAATCCATGTGAGATGGACTGTAATCAATCTAATTTTTCTAATCCAGATATAGGGTTTCAAGAAAATAGTGTAATTAATAGTTCTGTATATTGGACAAGTGGTCAAATTAATAATGAATATTCTATTGATAAAGTGGTTGTTTGGGTTTCTTCGAACGAAGAAGTAACGGTTACAGTAACTAATTCTGATACAAATACTACGCTAAATAAAACAACTGTGGCTGATACGACTGGTGAACCTATTGCGCTAGATGTTCGAACTTTTGATACCATCACTGTTGATGTGGTTTCTGATGGTGCTACAGTTACTGGTGTTGGTATTTATTCGATTGCTCCAAACGAAAATACAATAAACCTACAAGGAACAGTTGAACCGAATCTCAATCCAACACAAGATGTTCCGTCTCCCAGAAAAAATTCGGTGCAAAATGAAGACACAAGTTCTGAAAACGATTCTGGTGCAAACATCCTTGGAAAATTGTTAATATATGCACTCTTATTCGTTGGAGGGTTGTTTGTTATAGTTATATTACTTGTTATTGTCTCAAAAGTTACTAAGTAATTAACTGTTAATAAAGTATAAAATATTATTTATGTGTTTAATTTGTTGGTTGCTTATAAATAGTTAAATGGTGGGATAATGCGGATATGATAGTAAATCGTTATTCTGTTTGTTTTTTATTTTTATCGTGTCGGTAATCGATTTCGCAGATAATCGTGTTTGGGAGTGTTTCTATGATGAATTCTTTTGTTGTGTTTTTGAGTTTTGTGTCGAGTGTTTGCTCGAAGTGAGATATGATACAGTTTTCTACGGTAAGTGTATTTAATTCGATTTTGTTTGGGGTGATGATTGTGAGTTCACTAATTACTGTTTCTTTATTTTCGAAATAGTTTTTGAGTTCTCTTTCGAGTGTTACGGAAATGTTTGTGTAAATAGTTTTTGTTGTTTCTTTTGTTGCATTTAATACTTC
>NZ_JAHENT010000086.1 GCF_018609725.1 Methanohalobium sp.
AAACAATACCTGATGGAATTTGATGATACACAAACAACTGGTTGAATTTAACAATGTCTTATATCAGGCAACTTGCTCAAAGCAATTGTACACTGAAAGCATTGTTTTTGTACACATCTAAATATGATTAACTACGTTAAATGATTTATGGTTAAAAAACAATAAACAACGGGGTTGTTTCATCCAACGGTTAGAAACCGTTGGCTTTCACGTACCCCTGTTGCCCCTTCTTCGTAACTGTAAAAGTTACCTTATTACAACAACCACTGTACCATCGACATCCATTACGTCTACTGCCCGACCTGAAGACATTGCTTCTTTTTCTATTTCAACTGAATCCGGTTCAAGTTCGATGTTTTCACCGTCTACAGATACTACAATTTTACCTTCGTCGGCTTGTTTTGCAATTATTTCAGGGTCTTCAGACTTCAGTGTTTTTACAATAGAACCTGCTTTATCTCTGAATTTGGGACCTATTGTACCCATGTTGGGTTTAATTTCTAATGGTTTGTAATCTATTTGCGGATGGCCGGATAGGACCTCTACTTCTGAATTGGTTGCACCTTTAATCTCCTCAATATCATTGTTCCCTATAACATCAGAATAGATTTCCACTTTTTCTAGTGGTGCATTTAATGCCATGCCGTTATCAGATTTATATCTTCGAATATTGCTTGCAATATCCTTTATAACTTCTCCCTTACTTTCAACATCATTGTTAATCAGTAATTTATTAACTTCAGGCCATGACTGTTCATGAACACTTCCTTCTTTGAACCTTGAATACATCTCCTCTGCAAAAAACGGTGCAATTGGAGCAAGGACATGTATAAGCGTATCAATTGCATAATATAATGTAGTTTGTGCAGCTTTTCTTGGTTCAGGGTCATTACCATAAAGCCTTGATTTAACCAATTCAAGATAATTGTCAGCAAGAACTTCCCATGCAAAAGTACGTATTGATTTGTAGGCTTCATCAAATAGCAGTTTGTCCATACTGGTTGTTACAGATTCTATTAATTTGTTCAACTTACTAAGCAACCATTTATCAACCAGTGATAAATTTTCTTGAGGTATTTGAGCCATATCACTGCTGTCAGGTACAAACCCTTCCAGATGGGTCATGGAGAACCTGTAGATACTCCAAACCTTCTGCATAAAACGTGAGGCAGAAACTACATCTTTCCATCTAAACATTACATCTGAACCGGGTGTTCCACCGACTGCTCCCCATTGTCTAAAAGCATCAGCACCATATTGACCAACCACTTCGTCTGGAGATATTATATTACCCTGGGATTTGCTCATTTTATGACCGTCTTCACCGAGAACCATCCCGTTAACAAGGATAAATTCCCACGGTTTTATCCCTTTTATTGCTTTGGTACGAAGTATTGTATAAAAAGCCCATGTACGCAGAATATCATGACCCTGCGGACGTATCTGAGTGGGGAGACGCAGTTCATGTTCACTTAACCAGCCTGATACATGGAGTGCTGTAAGGGATGAATCCATCCATGTATCCAGTACATCATTTTCTGGTTCAAAATCTTTTGACCCACAGTTGCACGGCTCAGGCGGTTCGGTCTGTGTAGGGTCAAGTGGTAACCATTCCTCTTTGGCTACCATTGTCTCTCCACATTTATTGCAGTACCACACCGGGATGGGGGTTGCAAATACTCTCTGACGTGATATACACCAGTCCCATTCCATAACATCGGTCCAGTTTTTTAGTCGGGTTTTCATATACTCAGGATGCCAGTTAACTTCATCAGCTGTATTGTGGATTTCATCATCATTTACCGACACAAACCATTGAGGTTCTGACAAAATTTCAATGGGAGTTTTACATCTCCAGCATAACCCTACATTCTGTTCCAGTGTTTCCTGTTGATAGAGATGACCTTTATCACTAAGTTCTTGAGTTATGGCGTCTTTACATTCTGAAATGGTCATACCAGAATACTTACCAGCCACATCGGTCATTCTACCGTTTTTATTGATTGCTTTTCGAACCGGCAGGTCATATTTTACACACCAGCGGACATCCTGTTTATCACCAAATGTACAAATCATTACAACTCCGGTTCCAAAGGATGTATCCACATCCTCGTCCGCCAGCACCGGTACTTTCTGTCCAAAGATAGGAACTTCTACCTCATCGTTTATGTGTTCCCTGTAGCGCTCATCTTCTGGATTAACAGCTACTGCGACACATGCAGGAAGTAATTCAGGTCTTGTGGTTGCTATTTCAAGGTCATCAAAATAAAGATAATTCAAACTGGTGTCTCTTGAATCATATTCCACTTCTGCAAGTGCAATGGCGGTTTCACATCTGGGGCACCAGTTTACAGGGTAATCAGACTGATAAATGCGGTTTATATCATACATCTGGACAAAGGACTTTTGAGTTTTAACAAAATATTCAGGTTCCATTGTGACAAATTCATTATTCCAGTCAATGGAAAAACCAAGACGCATCATGGTCTCACGCATTTTCTCAATATTCTGACTGGTAAGGTCTTTACACATTTTACGAAATTCTGCTCTTGAAACCTCATTTTTGGTTATCCCGTGTAATTCTTCAACTTTTACCTCTGTAGGAAGACCATGGCAGTCCCATCCCTGGGGAAACATTACATTATACCCACGCATTCGTTTATATCTGGCTATAAAATCGATGTAACACCAGTTTAATGCATTACCGATATGGAAATTGCCTGTTGGATATGGAGGGGGAGTGTCTATAATGTACTGGGGTCGACTCTGGTCTTCCCAGTCAAAATGATATTTGGACATGTCCCACGAACTCTGCCATTTGGGCTCTACTTCATGAGGGATATATTCTTTTGGAACCGTCATTGCAACTCTCCAATGATTATTAATTAGTAATCTTGTTTGTGATATTTTACAGTAATTTGAGATTATTTAAATATATCTAGTAAATCAATAAAAATATGGTTTAAAAATGACACCAATAATTGATAGTTGTTAATGGCCAGAATCTGGTGTTATACAAAATTAACCCACTGTATATATTTAAACACTTGAAAAATACCAAAACTGATTTATATCTATCGGATTATTTTTCTTATAGGGTTTATTTTTAACCTGTAAGTAGGGGGTTAAAGAGGTCAATAAAATAACTGTACTTGCATTTAACGGTAAATCCATGTGTTTTGCACATGTTCTATTGAATTCTCTGGATATGTATGAAAGAAGATATTGCATAAAGAAGGGCCAAATAAATCTGGTATTCCCTCACCGGTTATATCAGAGAATCAAAGAATCAGGAATTATTAACCTCGTATGCAAAACATACCCATTCCCAACATATCGAAATATATTGAAAAATAGCTATGAATTTATAACCTTCTGAATTTGGATAAGGTAGATTAAAATGTTAAGCGAAAAAATGACCGAAGCATTAAATGTACAACTCAACAAGGAGATGTATTCTGCATATCTATACATGTCCATGTCCGCTTATAGTACATATATCGGACTGAATGGGTTTGCCAACTGGTTTATGGTGCAGTACCAGGAAGAGATGACCCATGCCATGAAGTTTTATGATTATATTAATGACCATGGAGCTCAGGTAAAATTAATGGAAATACCACAACCACCTACTACATTTGATTCAGCACTGGACATGTTCGAGAAAACGCTTGAACATGAAAAATTTGTTACAAAATCCATTAATGAACTTGTCGACCTTGCAGTTGAGGAAAAAGACCATGCTACATATACATTCCTCCAATGGTACGTTTCCGAACAGATTGAAGAGGAAGCAAACGATAACGAAATAATTTCCAAACTTAAACTTATGGGCAAAGATGGTAGCGGAATGTATATGCTGGATAAAGAACTCAGCCAGAGGATGTTTGTTCCAGAATATACATCCAAATCATTGTCAGGTGCACAGACACAAACCCAAGCAGAGGATAAAGGACAATAATCATTAAAATTTACAGGGTGATATAAATGATAGAAAATATAGTTAAAGGAAAAGAAGAAGAAGCAGAAAGTAAATTAAAAGAGAAACATGTTCCATCAATTGAAATAATGAAAGGACAGGGTAAACAAGGAGAAGATGTCATAGAAGTTGCTGTTGGAAAAGAAACTCCCCATCCAAACAAAGTGGAACACCATATAGCATGGGTGGAATTGCACGGAGTAAGAAATAATGGACAGGTGGTAAATCTCGGAAAAATGGATTTTGCTCCTGTTTATGTAGAACCAAACGTAAAATTTGAAGTGAACAGTATTGATGATTTCAAATCTTTCTACGCTGTTGAATACTGCAACATACACGGACTCTGGGAAAATAGTGTTGAAATTTAATGCAGTCAAAAAGTTGAATACATTTCAACTTTTAATTTCTTTATTTATCCCTCATAATAACCGATTTCTTCTTCTGTTAGATAACACGCAGGATCATCTGCCCATACATTATTATGCACTGCTTCTGCACGGACACGGAAATTTCCATTACAGATATCAAACCATTTACAACTGGCACATCGATAAGCATTGGATTTAATAAGAGGTTTCCGATTTTTAAGTCCAGCCATCAAATCATCACTGGTATCTTTCCATATATCACTAAACTTTCGTTCTTTTACATTTCCGAGTGTATAATGCCTCCAGAACTGATCGGGATGAACTGAACCGTCCCATGACACACATCCTATTCCAATACCTGATGAATTGCCTTTATTCATCGACAACAACTCATAGACATCTTCAGCACGTTCCGGGTTTTCCTCAAGCAGACGGAGATATACATATGGTCCATCACAGTGGTTATCCACTGTAAGTACTTCAACCTGTTTACCCTTGTCATGAAGCTGTTTTGTACGGTCCATTATAAGGTCAAGTGTTTTTCGCGTTTCCTCTGGTGAAAGGTCTTTGTCCATCAGACCTGAACCTCTTCCTGAATAGACAAGATGGTAGAAACAGGTTCTTGGAATATCCATCTCATCGATAAGGTCAAATAATGAGGGGATATCTGCTACGTTTTCCTTATTCATGGTAAAACGTAGACCCACTTTAATCCCTTCTTTCTGACAATTTTGCAAGCCTTCAAGAGCTGCGTTGAATGAACCCTTTACACCTCTGAAACTGTCATTTGTATCTTTCACACCATCAAGGGATATTCCTACATACGACAAACCTATATCTTTTAATGTCTTTGCCATATTGCTATCAATCAGTGTTCCGTTGGTAGAAATAACAGCACGTATTCCTTTTGACCTTGCATATCTTACAAGTTCAAAAAGGTCATGGCGCATAAGTGGTTCTCCACCAGAGAAAAGAATAACAGGTGAGCCAAACTCTGCAAGGTCATCGATTAATTCTTTACCCTTATTCGTGGTCAGCTCGTCACTGTAATCAATATTCTGGGATTGGGCATAACAGTGTGCACATTTAAGGTTACACCGCCTGGTTACATTCCAGACAACAACCGGTTTTTTATCTTTGGAAAATTGCAGAAGGTGAGAGGGGAGTTTACTGGACAGACATCCATACCTTAAAGCATCTGAGGATTCTACCGTGCCACAGTAAAGTTTTGAAATTCCTATCATTTTAATTCCTGTATTAATTTATTTATTGAGTACCGTAAATAAAATCATGAATATCTGCAAGCATATTTTCAAATAGATATTTTTCTGGTACAATATCTACTTTTATCCCATAATTTTTTAAAGTGTTGGCTGTAGGTGTTCCGATAGCTGCTACAGTTGTGTCGTTGCTGTTTAATACTTCTATAATCCTATCTTCTGCTTCAACATCATTTGCTTTAGTAAAGAAATTGTGCACAATCATAGAACTTGTGAATGCAAACACGGATATGTTTCCCGCAAGTGAACAACGTATAAGGTTTTTCTGTGTGATATTGTCCGGGATATTCAGTGTATAAACCTGAGTTTCAAATACCGTTGCTCCGTTGTTAATGAGACCGGATATCAAATACTTTGAACCATGTGAACTTCTGGCTATATCAATCGTTTTACCTTCTACATAAGGGCTGAGGTAATCCACTACTCCCTCTGAACTATATGAATCAGGAAAATCCATACATTCTATACCAGCATCTTCAAGAGCTTTCTGTGTGTTTGGACCTATTGCCAATACATCGGTATTGTTTAAAGCTGCCAAAAATTCCTGGTTGATTTCATCAGAAATTTTATTCAGTGTAAAATCGATGCCATTTGCACTGGTAAAGATTACATAATCGGATTTTCCGTTTAACATCCGGTATACAAAATCATCGAAACAATCGTCTTTTTTATCTTCAATTTCAATCATGGGTGCAGAAAAGGTTTCAAAACCATACTCCTGTGCCAATGTTACTGATTTGTTAAGATACATTTCCGGACGCATGATGGCTATAATTGGTGTTTGACCAGCATCATGATTTATATTAAAAGCCATATTATATTCCTCTTTAACAACATCAATAATCCTGTTAGTCATTAAAACCAAGTTTGTTTCTAAGTTTTACAACATCACCTATTACTGTTATAGCTGGCGGTTTAACACCCCTATCTTCTGCAATATCTGCTATCGATTCAATGGTTCCTACCGTCACCCTTTGATCTGAATGAGTTCCATTTTCAATTATTGCCACTGGTGTTTTTGGGTTTTTTCCGTGTTTGATAAGCTGTTGTGCATTTTGTTTAAGTCTTTTAACTCCCATAAGAATAACAATAGTACCTTCAAAATTTGAAAGTGATTCCCAGTCAAGGGAACTTTCATTCTTTGTAGGGTCTTCATGCCCAGTAATAAATGTAACCATTGAAGCGTGGTCTCTGTGAGTTAAAGGGATACCTGCACAGGCGGGTACTGCTATAGCTGATGTAATACCAGGTATCACTTCAAAATTTATACCTTCTTTTACAAGTTCCTCTACTTCTTCTCCGCCGCGACCAAATATATATGGGTCGCCCCCTTTAAGACGAACGACTGTTTTCCCTTCCCTTGCTTTATTTACAAGTACCTGATTGATTTCATTTTGGGATAATTTGTGGTTACCTGCAGATTTTCCTGCATCTATTTTTTCAACACTTTCAGGTATTGATTCAAGAATCTCCTTTCCCGGTAACTGGTCACAGACCATGACATCGGCTGATTTTATTAACCTATCAGCCTTCAAAGTCAATAATTCGGGATCACCCGGTCCTGAACCGACAAGGAACACCTTACCATTTTTCTGGTTCATATTATTATTAGCCCTCTTTATATTAGTTGAAACATCTGAATAATTTCCTGAAATAAATAGTTTACAGATTGTTAAATTAAAATAATAACCAGTATAAAAAAGATATATATCAAAATATAGAAAAATTGTCATCGTTTCCCATACCGACTAATTTTACTAAAACTCCAAAAACTATATTACACACAAACATATACTTTTTACATGGGGGATTTATACAATGACAGAAGAACAGTTTAAAAAAATCCTTATTGCCACCGATGGTTCAGAAAACTCTAAAAATGCGATAAATTCAGGTATAGAAATTGCAAAGATAAATAATGCCGATATATATGCAGTATATGTTATTCCACCTGTAAGTGCACCAGCCGCACAAAGAGGAAAAAGTTGGGCTGAATCTATCAGGCAGGATTTAACCGAAGACGGAAAAAAGGCAACAAAAGATGTTGAAGATGCCGCAAAGGAAGCAGGCGTAAATGTGGAAACAATTTTGCTTGAGGGCAACCCAAGTGAGGAGATAATCAATTTTGCCGAGAAAAATGATATGGACCTGATTGTTTTGGGTTCACTGGGTAAATCAGGCGTTGAGAAATTCCTGATTGGCAGTGTAGCTGAAAAAGTGGTCAGGAATGCTAATAAACAGGTATTGATTGTACCTTGAATATTTGATAAGGGGGAGTACAAAATGGTTGATAAATACAACAATATATTAATTGCTACTGATGGTTCAGAAAATTCCAAAAATGCGATACAAGCAGGGGTGTATCTTGCCAATAAAACTGGTGCAAATGTATATGCAGTTTATGTAATACATCCAGTAAGTGTTACTACAGGTCGCAAAGGTCCTGATTGGGTTGAGGCTGCCAGAGAAATGATGAGAGATGAAGGAGAAAAAGCAACTAATTACATTAAAAAAATAGGTGATGAAGAAAATTTGGAAGTAGATTCAGTAATACTTGAAGGCGACCCGGGGGATGAAATTGTAAAATTTGCTGACAAAAATGATGTTGACCTTGTTGTCATGGGCACTAGAGGATTATCTGGAATACAGCGTTTCATGGTTGGCAGTGTAGCCGATAAAGTTGTAAAACACTCAAATACGGAAGTATTGATTGTGCCCTCTTAATCTATATATAAGTAAAATAATAACAATATATATTGACAATACCTATGTATGGTTATCATACGCTCCTTTAAAATTTGAATATGATGAGTTTACCCTATCATGTACAAATCTTGATGGGTTTATTTTTTAAGATAACTTTTGAAGACAACAAAATTGAAAAAATTACAAAAAAGTGAGATGTAAAATTTATCTGCCATATAATCCAATAAGTTCGCCTTCAGCCAATATATGACCGTCCATAGCATTTTCCAGATTTTGTCTGTTTGCTCCACCATCAAGGTTTAATTCTGTATCAAGTGCATAAACCCTGAAAATGTATCTATGTGTAGTATCAGATGGTGGGCATGGACCTCCATAAGAAACTTCACCAAAACTGTTTTCCCCTTCTATACCGGGTACACTGTCTTTCATTATATTTGATTCAGGATTTATGTTCCAAACTATCCAGTGTGTAAATACTCCTCCCGGTGCATCCGGGTCTTCAACAATTAGAACCAGACTATCTGCATCATCCGGAATTCCGGAAAATTGCAGTGGAGGATTTATATTTTCACCATCACAGGTGTAGACTACCGGTATCGTTTCATTGTTTTCAAATGCACTGCTGGATACATCAAACTGTGCAATTTGAGAGTCTTCTGCACCATTATCCGGTTCGTTGCCATCCTGACCTGTACATCCAATACCCAAAAATATTATACAAAATAACAACAATGTTATAGACATATTGATTTTATTCAATCCCATTCTCCCCCCGGTAATTATATGTTATCAATTTTATTTGTAGATATAATACAGATGATTTTTATCAGGTATATAACTTATTTGTTGCATATAGATATTTTTTATCCACCTGATTACGACCAAAATTTATATATAACAGTATTCCCACAATGTTGCTGTTTCTACAAAATTGTATACTGTGGTATGTCTGAACAGCATGTCTCAAAAATTTGTTAAGACGTTGCAGTGGTTCGTTATACAGTATGCAGTCCCACCAAAAATCAAGCAAACTTGGTTTCATGGGTGTAGAAACAATAGACAAGGTAAATGTCTGCCCAAAAACAGCAAAAGGTGATTAAAAATGAGGGAAAGAATGTTATATGGCATGCTGGGAATGGATCCGCACTCCACAAAGTCAATAACCAAAAAAACAATGCAGAGATGTCCAAAATGTGGAACCTATCAAAAGGTAGGAGACGAACCACAAAAATGTGTAAACGAAAAATGCAGAGCTGAAATTGTACGTGAAGATTTTAGCAACACTGCAAGGTCTACTATGATGATGGCATCGAAATAACCACATCCCCTGATGTGGTTTCCATTTTAAAACATTTTCAGTTTATTACCCAAACCCTTCTCAACTGCTTTTCTATAAACAAGGTCTGCTGTTGATATATCCTGAATCGCAAGCCCTGTAGAATCAAATACCGTTATTTCTTTTCTAGATTCCCTTCCCGTAATAGAGCAGGTTATTATATCTCCAAGTTCCCCATAAATGTCGGTTGTTGAGATTATATTATTTGACAAGGGTACATTGATTTCACCTGAATGTGATGCCTGTTCCATATCATCAATTATTACCTTTGAATTTTTAAGAATTTCAGATTCAAGTTCTTGCTTTCCTTTGGCATCCGCACCGATAGCATTAATATGTGTTCCCTCATTTATCCATTCAAATTTTACTATAGGATTCCTTACAGGTGTAGTGGTTACTAAAATATCACAATCGCATACATCTTTTATGTCAGTCTTTATAAAATCCCCACCAACAACTAGTTTCATCCGGTCTTCAAATTCATCACAATGCTTACTGCTTTTGCTTGTAATTTTAACCTTCTCAATATTGAATATATGAGACAGTGCAAGCAACTGCGAACGTGCCTGGTTACCGGTGCCGATTATGCCTATGATTTTTGAGTCCGGTCTTGCAAGATATTTTGCAGCTACCCCTCCGCCTGCACCGGTTCGCATATCCGTAAGATATGTACCATCCATTATTGAAATAGGTGCACCCGTTTCAG
The DNA here is from genome assembly GCF_018609725.1 of Methanohalobium sp. Lineage (GTDB taxonomy): Archaea > Halobacteriota > Methanosarcinia > Methanosarcinales > Methanosarcinaceae > Methanohalobium. The sequence goes on from NZ_JAHENT010000086.1 coordinate 10,376, forward strand.
TTGAGTTAAGGATTACTGTCGCCATCACAGTCGGCAAATCTCTGAATGGGTTATCAGGATGAACATTTACAATTTTTACACCACTAATATCCATATCTTCCAGATAGGTAGGCATCGTTCTAAGGTCGCCATTGTATTTATTGAAATAAAGATACAGTTTCGACGGCATCTGTACCTTTTTCAAACCATGCTGTTCAAATGCTTTTTCAACCACATCTATCGTGGATTTCATATCAAGGACATTTTTAACATCACTCTGGTTTAGCCACAACACATCCATGTACTGTTACCTCTTAATAAATTGTTTAAGATTACAACACCTATAAATCTTGCTGACATAATAACGATTAAGATGCAAAATAATCCCCATTCAATTGAATTTTTCAGACAAAAGTTGTCAGAACCTGCTTTTGATGTCAGATATCTGTTCAATAGAGGATATCCAAGAACCAGTACAATACAATTTGTCGGCAACCATTACCGGTTAAATGAGGAAGAAAGGCATATACTCACAAGAGTGGTTGTATCATCCAATAAATCAAAATTGAGAAAACAGATAAAAATAGAATGCAATCAAATCAACAATAGGAATCTTATTGTTGATGGCTACAATGTATTCATCACAGTTGAGAGTTTACTGAACAATTACATCCTTTGGAAAAGTGATGATGGATTTTTCAGGGATACAAGAGGAATTTTTAAAAAATTCAAAATCACGGATACAACCTACAAAGCAATCGATGAGATACTAACGTTTCTTTTAGAATATCATATAAATTCAGTTATTATACTATTTGATAAACAGATTAGTAAAAGTGGCGAACTTGCCAGATTTTTAAGTGAAAGGCTTAAAAACTATTCTATTGAAGGATATGCCAGAACCTCAAGACATGTGGATTTTGATTTGAAAAATAATAGTTCTGATTATATCATCGCAACCTCTGATGGAGCGGTAATTGATAATTCAAAACAAGTAATAGATATCCCAGAATGCATAGCAAAAAATAAAGGCTACAGAGCGTTTACACTATAAAAATCAACAACCAACCACTACATACATTAACAACTTTTATTTTGAATTTAGAGTCAAAAAATGATATATAATGTTTACCCCTAAATATAATTTATAGGGGAGTTTAAATTGAAAAATAGAATTATAAAAATAAGGAGTTTGGTTTTATTTGTTTTGATACTGACACTATCAATCTATATAAAACCTTACTCTTTTGAATACAAAAAGTTTAAATCTGACAGTAATCCGATTGAGAAAAACCATCTAATAAACAACATCAAAAAAGTCACAAATTGGAATCACGATACAGGAATAGAAAATGATGCCTCTACATTAAAATTTGTTGACCCTGTTTTGATGCTGATTATACTTGTAATGGCTTTTTTGCTTTTAAAAGCTATAGAACACGTCTGATATCTAGTTATTTTATAAGAGTGCAATAAAGTTTTCCAGACTAAATTACAAATTAATTATTACACTCATCAGTGAGGGATAAAATGGCAAATACTATAGTAAAAAGGATAGGTGAATTATCTCTTGGAAAAATTCTAGGAATCATATATGCAGTCATAGGTTTGATAATCGGTGTTATTGTAAGCTTTGTAACGCTTATTGCGGGAAATATAGGTATGGGGAATGCAATTGGTGGTCCTGCTTACCTATTTGGTGCTGTTGCCATAATACCATGTCGGTATTTTATGGTATCATGAGTTTTATATTAGGGCTTATTATCGCTGTAATATACAACCTGATTGCAGGTTTTATCGGCGGTTTAGAAATAGACCTGGAAACAGATTCAAAAACATAATATATCCTTAATTTACTATTTTTTAAAGGATATAAATAAATACTTCTATATTGATGGAAAATATAATGGTCAAAATAGGGATAATAGTAACAGATAACAACGACTGGACCGCCAGAGCTCTGTACAATGCTGCAAAAGAGCGAAATTTTAACCCTGTTTTTATAAATCTGGAAAATATTGAAGTATCTATAGGCTCCACTATCCGTTATTCTCTAAGAGAAAACGGTTTATCTGAACTGGATGCTGTGGTAGTTAGGGATGTAGGGGCTGGTTCTATAGAAAGCGTAAGTTTTCGTTTTGATGTTCTGCGACAGCTGGATGAATCAGGGATACTTATTGTAAATACTCCTGAATCAATACAAAACGCGGCTAACAAATATTATTCCACATACCTTATGGCAAAAGCAAACCTGCCTGTTCCCTGTACAAGGGTTGTTCAAAGTGTTGAAAGTGCGTTAAAAACACTGGATGATTTCAGGGACGCAATTATAAAACCCGTGTTCGGATTCAAGGGCATTGGTATTATAAGAATCAAAAATAATTCAATTATTGAATCAGATAATACAACAAATCCAAAACAGATTGAAGAAATGGTTAAAAATGAACTTGATGATAAAGGAATGCTTTATATCCAGGAATATATCCCCAACATGGGGAGAGACATCCGTGCTTATGTAGTTGATGGCGAGGTGATTGGTGCCATATATCGAACCGCGACTGATGGAAAATGGTTAAGCAATTTAAGTCAGGGGGGTTCTTGTCAATGGTGTTCACTTACCCCCTACCAGAAAGAAATATCCATAAATGCTGCCAATGCCATCGATACTGCCTTTGCGGGTGTCGACCTGATTGAAGGTAACAATAAAACCATGCTACTAGAAGTCAACGGTACACCATCAGGTGCAGGGATATACAAATCATTGGGAATTAACCCTGCTGATTATATAATGGACTACATCCAAAAACAAATGAGAGGATGAAATGATAGATTACAAACAATGCATTATAATAAGAGAAGACCTTAAACTTTCAAAAGGAAAACTTGCAACTCAAGCAGCACATGCAGCTGTTTCTTCAGTAGAAAAAGCAAGTAAATCCACCACTGAAAACTGGAAAACTGGTGGACAAAAAAAAGTGGTTCTTAAAGTCCCCGGATTACAGGATTTGTATGAATTAAAAGAAATAGCAGAAAAAAAAGATATACCCACTGCACTGATAAGTGATGCTGGACATACACAGATACCAGCAGGTACTGTTACAGCTTTAGGGATAGGGCCTGCAAAAGTAGAAGAACTTGACAGTTTCACCAGTAACCTGAAACTTGTATAATTATATAATTTCATGTGTATTAAATGAAAAAAGGATAAGTAAACAGGTTTTTACTGGTTTTTGTTTCCGGATATCTGGATAAAATGGATGTTATTCAGCAATACATTAACTCAAAAAAATCTGGTTAATCTAAAAAAGCCTGATATTGATTTTTGATTAGACTTAATATAAGAGCGAGGATTTATGAAAGTTCCTGATATTGAAAAAGAAATTGGCATTGATCTGTATACAACATCCACCAATGGGATTGGTGGCACTTTGAGACAGGAAACCGATGATTTCATTGTAAAAGAAATCACAAACCGTGAAGAAGGCGACACTGGTAAATACCTTATTCTTGAACTTAAAAAAAGCAACTGGGAAACACATCATCTTATAAGAGACCTTTCCCGCAAATTGGGCATCAGTCAGAAACGTATTGGATTTGCAGGAACAAAAGACAAGCGAGCTGTTACAACCCAGAAAATAAGCATTTACGATTTAAGCCTTGAAGATATAAATAATGTTACTTTAAAAGATTCCGAGATAAATTATATAGGAAGGTCTGATAAATCTGTAGAACTCGGTGACCTCATCGGAAATGAATTTTATATTACAGTAAGAAACACCGACCTTAGTATAGACGAGTTGTATAACCAGCTTGAAATTATTACCAAAGATATTAAACAAATGGGAGGCACTCCAAACTTTTTCGGTGTCCAGAGATTTGGTTCTACCCGTCCAGTCACACATATAGTTGGTGAATCACTTGTAAGAGGCAATCCAGAAGATGCCGCACTTAAATATATTGCCTCTGCGTTTCCAGACGAACCTGAAGATACAAAATCAGCAAGGAAATATGTATATGAAACAAGGGACTATATTGAGGGATTAAAACTCTATCCACTAAGGCTTAGATATGAACGTTCGATGATGGATTATCTGATTAAAAATCCGGATGATTATAGTGGTGCATTTAATGTGCTTCCAAGAAATATACAAAGAATTTTTGTGCACGCTTATCAATCTTATATGTTTAACAGGATTTTGTGCCAGCGAATAAAGGAAGGACTGCCACTTAATAGAGCCGTAGAGGGAGATATTGTCTGTTTTAGAAATAAAGCTGGTTTACCGGACACCTCACGTATTCAGGAGGTGACATCGACAAATATTGATGGGATGAACAACCTTATCAAACGCAAGCGCGCCTTTATAACTGCCCCGTTGATAGGATACCAAACAGAATTTTCTTCCGGAAAACCCGGAGAAATAGAAAAGAAGATATTTAGAGAGACTGGATTTTCCATAGAAGATTTTAAAGTCCCTTCAACTCCGGAGTTGGCATCAAAAGGTGTAAGAAGAGAAATTTTACTACATACCGAACCCTATTTTAAAGCAGATGAAGATGAGTTAAATCCCGGCAAATCAAAAGCTGTACTGGATTTTACACTTCCAAAAGGAAGCTATGCAACAACACTTTTAAGAGAGTATATGAAAGTAAACCCTCTTAAAATGAGCTAATTGTTATCATTTGTTATCCATCATTGCTTCAATAAACGCTTTGAAAGGCGGAGATGGATGCCCGGGTCTGGATGTAAATTCCGGATGGAACTGTGATGTGAAGAAGAATTTTTTCACGGGTATTTCTGCAATTTCCATACGTTTTCCATTATTCATTGCCGAAAATATCATTCCGTGTTTTTCAATTTTTTCAATATATTCAGGATTTACTTCGTACCTGTGTCTGTGTCTTTCTACTATCTCATCAGCTGAATAGATTTGCTGTGCCAGTGTACCCTGTTTTAAACATGCCTCATAAGTTCCAAGGCGCATTGTCGCTCCCATATTAACAAGGTCTTTCTGTTCAGGGAGGATATCAATAACCGGATGAGGAGTATATGGATCGAACTCGGTACTATTGGCATTTTCTAACCCCACCACATTTCTTGCAAACTCAATTACACTAAGCTGCATACCCAGACATAGTCCAAGATACGGAATATCATGCTCTCTTGCATACTGGATGGCTTTAATTTTTCCTTCAATACCTCTTTCACCAAACCCACCTGGTACAAGTATTCCATCGTAATCAGAAAGGTTTTCCAGTGCATCAGAATCTCTATTAATCAATTCAGCATCAATCCATGTTGATTTAAAATTACAACCGCTTTCAATCGCAGCATGTTTTAAAGCTTCACGGATGCTTATATAAGAATCTCCAAGATGTGTATACTTACCGATTATTGCAAATTTAACTTCGCCGGTGATAGATTTCATTTTTGAAACCATTTCATTCCAGGAAGTATCCTCGGTTATTTTATTAAGATTGAGCATTTTCATTAGATAATTGGTAAGTCCTTCCTTCTCCAACATTAGAGGGACTTCATAAATATCTTCAACATCGTTTGCACTTATAACAGCCTCTTCAGGAACATCACTAAACAACGAGATTTTTGAAATTGTACTTTCCAGTAGAGGTTCTTCACATCTGGCTACAACCACATTTGGTGCAAGCCCAAGTTCTCTCATATCTCTTGTAGAGTGCTGGGTAGGTTTGGTCTTTTGTTCACCCTGTGCATCAAGTGGAACAAGTGTCACATGTACAAAAATAGTATTATCCTCTGGTTCCTCTCTGTGCATCTGCCTCAGAGCTTCCAGGAAAGGCATACTTTCAATATCACCGATTGTTCCTCCTACCTCTATCAGACAAATATCTGCACCACTATCAGATGCTACATCTCTTATCCAGTCTTTTATTTCATTTGTCACATGAGGTATAATCTGGACAGTTTTTCCCAGATATTCTCCACGTCTTTCTTTTGATATTACGGAATTGTAGATTTTACCGGTGGTTATATTATGGTCATGAGTTAGTTCCGTATCCAGAAACCGTTCATAATTACCAAGGTCGAGGTCTACTTCTCCCCCATCCTTCAAAACATAAACTTCACCATGCTGATAAGGGCTCATCGTTCCTGCATCTATATTTATATAGGGGTCTATTTTGATTGCTGTTACCCTATAACCCTTATTTTTCAAATTCCGTCCTATAGATGCGGTTGTAATGCCTTTTCCCAGTCCGCTCATTACTCCGCCGGTAACTACGATGTACTTCATATTGAATCCAACTACCTTTTTCATTTATTAATCGGGAGTTTTAAAAACAAATACATTATCAATGCTGTAAACAATATCGCCAGTATTACTGCTGGGTAAAATCCCATTTCAAATTCTATTCCTGTAGATTGGGTTGACAGGACGTATATCATAAAGGATGCAATCAATACACCTGCTATTAACAGGGCAAGTTTTGATGATACATCCAAACTTGATTTTATTGAATACGATGTACTATCAGAATCCCCTTTATTACTGTTTCGATTCACTTCAAATTTATTATCCACTGTTATGTGGTCATCAACATCTACTTCTACTGAAATATTTGCTGATTTTTCACTACCTATTTTTATCGAAAAACCAGAAGTTTTTGATCCGTATCCAACTGTTACATAAATGTCTCCTTCTACAAATCCCTCTCCTCCTATTGGAAGATGTGATATTACTGGCACGTACTCCTCGTGTCGGACGTATGGATTATCTTCAAGGAAAGTTATATGGTCTTTGAGGTTATCACTGATTGAAAAATAAACATTTGTAGGTGAACCGTAATTAATCACAGCTATTTCAAAAGAATGTTCTCCACCAGGTGATAAAGGTATTTCTACAATATCATCTTCAAATTCAATCGAATTAATTTCCAACCTGTTAATATGTACCTGTTGCAATAACATATATATTCTTGAATATAAAAACTAATACTTATTCTCTAATATCTGGCGGGATCAGATTAGGTATACCGTCTTCTACAGGGTAGTATTCCTTGCATTGTGAACAATAAAACGTACCTGATTTTATTTCAACTTCATCTTCTTCGACAATGTTTAAAACCAAATCCCCTTTACAGATAGGGCATGCCAGTATGTCCATTAATTCTTTTTTCAACTGCTCACCTAACACTGGATACATCATCAATCATATCAACCTTTTGGTAAACTAAAAGCATATATAAAAACATAACACCAGAAAATATTTAAGCAGTTCCGAGAGTTTCAAATAACATTCATACTTTAGTTTAGGATAAATTTGCAATTAATACCTAATCTTGATTGGAGGTGAAGGTTATGGAAACAACTTTTAGTGCTATTAAAGCAGATGTAGGCAGTGTAGCCGGACATCACGTTGTGCCCGAAGAACTTGAAGAAAGTGCTATATCAGTTCTTGAAGAGGCAAAAGGAAAAGATATATTTGATTACTTTGTTACACACTGCGGTGATGACCTTGAACTTATCATAACCCATGATAAGGGTGAAGAAAGTGAAGAAGTATATGAAATCGCTTGGAATGCTTTTTTAAAGGCTACTGAAAAAGCAAAAGAACTAGGATTGTATGGTGCCGGACAAGATCTTTTAAGCGATGCTTTTTCCGGAAACATCAAAGGTCTAGGCCCTGGTATTGCAGAAATGGAGTTTAAAGAAAGAAAAAGCAACCCTGTATTTACTTTTATGATGGACAAAACTGAACCCGGTGCATTCAATCTGCCAATGTACAAGATATTTGCTGACCCGTTCAACACCGCTGGTCTGGTGCTTGACCCGAATATGCACTCTGGTTTTGTTTTTGAAGTGTGGGATATCAAAGAAAGTAAAAAAATTAATTTCTACTGCCCAGATGACCTCTACGACATGCTTGCTCTTATAGGTGCTAAAAGCAGATATGTAATCAAAAGAGCATATCCAAAAGAAGATAATCCAAAAGCAAATCCTCAAGAACCTGCTGCTGTAATATCAACCGAAAAACTATCACATATAGCAGGCGAATATGTGGGTAAAGACGATCCTGTTGCGGTTGTCAGAGGCCAGTCAGGTCTGCCTGCTGCCGGTGAGATACTTGAACCGTTTACTCACCCAGAACTTGTCAGTGGATGGATGAAAGGATCTCACAACGGACCTCTGATGCCTGTACCGGTGGAAGATGCTGCACCTACAAGATTTGATGGACCACCAAGAGCTATATGTCTTGGATTCCAAGTCAAAGACGGTATGCTGATAGGTCCAGTTGATTCATTTGCAGATCCGGCATTTGATAAAGCCAGAGAAAAAGCACATCAGGTGTCTGATTATATGCGGGCACATGGTCCATTCGAACCACACCGTCTCCCAGAAGAAGAAATGGAATATACTACACTACCTGATGTCATGGAAAAAATCAATCACCGTTTTGAAGATATGGATTAATACTTATACCATATCTTATCCTATTTTCATTTTACAAACCAGTTAATTTAATTTATTCTTCTATCAATAAGATTACTGTATGAATTATTATCTGGACCTGTTCGTCCGAGTTCTTGATTTTGCAGTACCTGTACTTGTAATGATATTTATAGGAATATTTGGTAGTGGGATGCTTATTGAAAAGGGACTAATGCAAAAATTATCTCGTTTTGCAAGCCCCATATTCAAGTACACCTATCTTCCAGAAACCTGTGCCTCATCATTTCTGGTAGCTCTCGGTTCTTCAGTTGCTGCAAATACCATGATTGTCAAACGCCAAGACGATGGATGCTTGAACAGAAGAGAAGTATTACTCTGTTCTCTCATGAATAGTACTCCCGCATACATCAGGTCGATTTTTACCTATCAGATACCCATAATGCTACCTGCACTTGGTGTCGTAGTTGGAAGTTTTTATGCTTTTGTATTTATCATAACATCAATAATAAAAATTATAGTCGTCGTGGTTGCAAGTAGGTTATTTCTTGTAGAAAACCCTTGCAAGGTTTCTGAAACTCCTGAAACCGAAAAAGTATCTCTGAAAACCGCTTTATGGAGGTCTTTAAAAAGAGAGAAAAAATTGTTCTTAAAAATTGCAGTTATTTATTTGTTCATGACCACTCTTGTGTTTGTACTCAGAGACCAAGGAGCATTTGAAGTTTTTAGCGTTTTACCTCTTGCCGAGATTTTTGGACTGCCATCTGAGAGTATAGTACCTCTGACATCTTATATAGCAAGCCCAATACTGGGTGCATCCATTCTTGGACCCATGATACACAGCGGAAGTATATCATATCTGCAGGCGATGATTGTTCTTATGGTAGGGAGTATGTTTATGCTACCACTACTTGGTATAAAAAATATGGCTCCAAGATATGTTTCTATTTTTGGGTTCCGTCTTGGTCTGGGTATAGTTACCCTGTCAATGTCAATCAGTGTGATGATAAGATTTATTCTTCTTCTTATATTACTGGCAATTGCAGGGTGAACTACCACTTGGCTAAAAACCAAGTGGCTTCAGAAGGAGTTTACTTCGAAGAGTCTTACTCTTTAAATCAAAGATTTAAAGATATTTGTAAATTTTCAATTTACAAAGTCCTTCTTGGATGGTTCACACACCCACTATCGGTTACCCTGTAAAGGAATCACCGACTACTTTTCTTAATATGTTCAATGCTCCATTAACATCGGCGTTAAGCAGTTTACCAGTAGAAGATTGAAACAATCCTCTCTTGACTCTTTTACCCATGTATTTTTCATGTTTTTCTATGGGTTTTAATGCAAGAGCATCGGTTTTACTGGTATATGCCTCATCAACTTCTATGCAATTGATACCGTGGTATTCACATTTAGACCGAAGTTTTTGCTTGAATTTGCCAAAAGGTATAGTCTGAAAGGTCTGGTTGTTCTTTTTACCCATGTTGGAATTCTGTTTAATGTCTTCCAGTTCTCCGATTATGATGTTGCCGATTTTATAAACTATACAGTGTTTAATGATATAATTAACACTCTGGTTCATGAAATCATTAATCTTGTTCTTCCTTTTCTCGAACAACCAGTTCAGTTTCTGACCTGATTTTATATCCTGTTTATCATATACAGATTGCAATCTGCTTTTGACTTTGTTCCACCAACGGTTATAAGAAATCTACAATTTGATGCGATGCTAAAGACATCGAGGTTTTTACACATCAGTTATTACAAAAAATTAATATAAAAATAGTTGCAGGGATTGTTTAACAATCCCTGATTCCACTTTTAGTGGTAAGCTTCCTCAAATTTCTCATGATATTTTTCATGGGTTTCATGGCAGGCTTCAAGACATGTTCTGCAGAGATTCATATCTATATTCTCGACACCTTCTTTGAAAGATGGGATCTGCACCTCTACAGGGTACAACCTTGATGGCTTACCACACAGATTACATTTTCCACTGGATACATTTAGGATGGATTGGTCCAGTTTTGAATATGTATCTTCTGCAGCCTTGACACAGGTCGGACATAGACCTTTACATACTCCCTCAGGATATGTTATTATTAATTTGGGAGCATAGACTCTTACCGGACACAGTGTAGGAAGGCTTTCTCCACATAGTTCACAATCTGCCATTTATTTACCTCCATTATGTTGCAATTAACACATTTGCTGCTTCCATAGCCCACTGTATAAAGGGTTCTGGCCAGAATCCCAGTATAAGAACACCTACTACTGCGGCTATCAGTGTCAGTGCATATGGAAGTGGCTCTGAAACTCTTTCTCCTTCTGCAGGATAGAAATACATATACTTTACAACCCTTGCATAGTAGTACAGAGATATTGCGCTATTAAGGATTGCAATTACTGCGAGCCATACAAGCCCTGCTTCAATAGTTGAGGAGAAGAGGACAAATTTACTCATATATCCGGCTGTCAGTGGTATTCCTGCCAGTGCAAATACAAATATCATCATGGAAAATGCTGATATCGGCATTCTTTTGGCAAGTCCCTTGAAATTTTCCAGATGGTCAACATTTTCTGCTTCCCTATTTTCTGAAAGAATCATGTAACCTACTACTGCTGTAACAAGGAATGCTCCTGCTTTCATAAACCCGTGAGAGAGTATGTAAAACAATCCACCGGTTATTGCCATTGGACTCATCACAACAAAAGCCATGGATATATATCCTGCCTGAGCAACCGATGAATATGCAAGCATTCGTTTGACACTGTTTTGTGAAAGAGCTATCACATTACCAAGCGTCATGGTAATTACAGACAATATTGCAAATGCCATCGTCAATTCAGTCTTAAGAGCCACAAGCGCAATCATAAATACCTTGAAAGCCGCCACAAATCCCATTTTCTTGGAACCTGCTGCCAGTAATGAAGATACTACCGAAGGTGAACCCTCGTATGTATCCGGTGCCCACATATGGAATGGAACAAGTGCTATCTTGAAACCAAATCCTGCAACCAGTAAGACAATTGATACAATTCCAAGCGGAGATGATACAAGCATTGCACTGTTCTGGGCTATTTCCGGAATGTTTGTAGTACCTGCCAATCCATAGACGAAAGAAATACCAAAAAGCATCAGCGCAGAAGACAATGCTCCGATTATAAAGTATTTCATTGCGGATTCAAGTGACTTAAGGTTCCTCCTCTCAAATCCTGCAAGTGCATAAGTGGATATACTCGCAAGTTCAAAGGAAATGAACAACACCAGCAAGTCATTGGATGATGCTACCATCATCATACCGACTACTGCCAACAAGACCAGTGTAAAGTATTCTTCTACGTGTTCATTGTTTTCTGTATATTTGATGGATGCTACTGAAACCAGTAATGCTACTATCAAAAATACGATTTTGAAAAACTGGGAAAGCGCATCAACTGTCAGCGTTCCTGAATACATTACTGCATTTGCATCCAGATTCATCAGCGTTAAAACCAAAGATGCAAAAAGACCTGCTGATGCAAGGTATCCCAGTACCTTCTTTGATTCAGTATTGAGGAATAATCCGATTAGCAATACAACCAACGCAGTCGCAACTACTGTTAACTCGGGTGCAAATAACGTTATACCATTCAATATTACACCCCCGCAACAGATAAAAGACTGACAATATGTTCTGAATTCGTTATCATCATATCAAGCACCGGGTTAGGGTTCAATCCAAAGTATATCACAAGCAATGAAATCACTGCCATTGATAAACTCTGGTAGTTAGTAAGATCTTTTACATCTCCAAGTTTTTCGTTATATACTCCAAACATCGACCTCTGCATAGCCCAAAGATGATAGGCTGCTGTAATAACAATTCCTATCATAACCGCCAGCACATAACCGGGGAGATTCACATAACTGGAGGTCAATACCAGAAATTCCGCAACGAATCCGGTAAGACCCGGAAGTCCGAGTGATGCCATAAAGACAACCACCATTATTAATGCAAGTTTTGGCATCTTCTTTGAAAGACCGCCCAGTTGATTGATTATTCTGGTTCCTGCATTGGTCTGGATTACTCCAACCGACATAAACATCACACTTAAAATCAGTCCGTGTGAAAACTGCTGGAACATTGCTCCTGATACAGAAAGTGAAACAAGACCTGCTGAACCAAGAACTACAAACCCCATATGACTTACACTGGCAAAGGCAATCATCCGTTTGAAATCTCTTTGGGAAAGTGCTACAAATGCTCCGTAGATAATACTTGCTGTCCCGAGCACTGCCATAATGGAAATCATCAGGTTAGGTGTTCCTGTAAACGGAAGTATTGGAAGCATAATTCTGAAAAGTCCATAACCTCCGATTTTTAAGAGTATGAACAATACGTTGCCTGCTATCGGTGATTCAGTATATGCATCCGGAAGCCATGAATGGAACGGGAATGTCGGTATTTTTACTATAAACCCGAACAGAAGTGCGATAAATATTGCATCTTTTACCAATGGAGCTTCAAAAGACTGGAACTGGGTTAACAATTCCTGTATATTAAACGTTGGACTTCCTGTCTGGCTCCATGCAGTAAAATACAGGGCAAATATACCCAACAGCATTACCAGTGATGCTACATGTGTATAAATGAAGAATTTGATAGCTGCAAAGTCTTTGTTTGGACCTCCCCACTGACTTACCATGAAGTAGAGAGGTATAAGGGTCAGTTCCCAGAATACGTAGAACAAGAAGAAATCAAGGGCTGCAAATACACCTATGACTGCTCCCTGCATCGCAAGAATCAAACCAAAGAATCTGTTTGGATAGGGGTTTTCTTCATTCCATGAATAGATTATCAAAAATGGAATTACAATTGCATTGAGCAGTATCAATGGCATTGATACACCATCAACACCTACCGAGTAGGTTATTCCCAGTGATGGTACCCATTTTGATATTTCCACAAATTGTAGACTGGCTATACTGCTGTCGAAATTCATGTACATATACAGCGCAAGAACCAGAGATATAACTGAGCCAGTCAGTGCAGTTGTTCTTGCCTGTTCTTTCGTTTTCGTGAAAAATGTTATTACTGCAAATATTAACGGTACCAATATCAACATTGATAAAACAGGCAACATTAGATTACCTCCATGATTATTTTAACCAGTATTGCCAGAAGACTTACACCTGCAATTATCGCTGTTGCGTAGTTCTGGACAACTCCTGTCTGGACATGTCTGAACATATGTCCTGCTTCAGTAAGAGCTGAACCTATTGCATTTACAATCCAGTTAATACCTCTATCTATATGATACAATGCAAGTGATAACCCTTCGTAGACCACTTTTATTGCAAAACCTTCAGTAAGTATCTCGTTCTGATAGTATCTGTTATATATCAGTTTGTAAACCGGATTGTTTCTGGACACACTGAAATCCAGAACTCTGCGGTGATATATTAGATACGTAATCAAAAGACCCGCTACTGCGAGTATAAGAGGCAACCACAGAATTATTAATGGTTCATGACCCGCTTCATGTAGTAGCTCATAGTTACCAAGACTTGTAGCAAGTTCATTCAGATTCATATTTATGAAATTGAATGTATCTCCCAGGAATCTGGAAAACATTCCTGTTGTAAACATACCAAAGAATAGCGAAAATGCTGCAAGAATAACCATAGGCACAGTCATGGATGACGGTGATTCGTGCCCTTCATAATCAGTTCTTGGTTTACCTGTGAAGGTCATGAACAGTAACCTGAATATATAAGCCGATGTCAGGAATGCACCGACTATGGCAAATATGTATGGAAGCCAGTTATGGCTTTGTTCTCCGAAAAGGAATGCTGCCTCGATTATAGCATCTTTACTCAAAAATCCACTGGTACCTATAATCGTACCGGGTATACCAAACCCTGCAAGTGAAAGTCCGGCAATAAGCATCGTTATTGCAGTAATAGGCATTAGTTTTCCTACACCGCCGAGTTCTCTCATATCATGTGTTCCTACTGCATGAATCACACTTCCAGCACACAGGAAAAGTAGTGCTTTGAAAAATGCATGATTTATAAGATGGAATATTGAAAGACCTACAGCCTCCATCCCGATAACTGCACCCATTCCAAGTCCAAGCATCATGTATCCCAGTTGACTGATGGTGGAATAGGCAAGCACACGTTTCAGGTCGTTCATAACTATAGCCATGGTTGCTGCAAACAATGCGGTAAATCCACCAAGATAAGCAATGACTATTAGTGTATCCGGTGCAGAGATGAACATCGGGAATGTTCTGGCAACAAGGTAAACACCTGCAGTTACCATGGTTGCTGCATGAATCAGTGCAGAAACTGTGGTAGGACCTTCCATAGCATCCGGAAGCCACACATGGAGTGGGAACTGTCCGGATTTACCTACTGCTCCACCGAAAAACAGCAAGGTTATCAGTGTAAGATGACTAACTTCAAATCCAAAGATTTGAGCGCTCATCCCTGCTATTTCAGGGATATGGTTAAACATTTCAGTAAACTGTAGCATATAGGCATTGTCAGGGAATCCGTTAAAGATTGCGAACAAATCCGAAAACAGGATTATGATACCTGCCAGAAACATTACGTCTCCTATCCTGGTGGTCAAGAAGGCTTTCTTTGCTGCTGATGCAGCCGATGGTTTCCCATACCAGAACCCAATAAGCAGATATGAGCTTAAACCTACAAGTTCCCAGAATACAAACATCTGCAAAATATTGTCCGATAGTATCAGACCAAGCATAGAACATGTAAATAGTGCAGTCTCTGCAAAATATCTGGGTTTGGATTTGTCATGTTCCATATAGCCTACAGAATAAATATGAATCAGTAAACTCACAAAGGATACCATCGTCAGCATTACTGCCGCCAGTGGGTCAATCAGGATACCCAGATTGAAAGCTCCGAACCAGTCAACAGATTGAGCTACAATCTGGTCCGGATTTTGAAGCAGGTTTAATGTTATTAGCAAAGATATAACAAACGATAACGTTATTGCTCCTATCGGAACCAGTGCACCGCCTGCATACATCTTCTTACCTAAAAAGAATGTTATCACAAAAGCCAGTGCCGGTAATAGTGGTATTAAAAAAGCAAAATCACCTATAGGCATATCATTACCACCTCAATATATTAAAGTCATTAAGCTCTATCCGGTATTTCATTCTATAAACAGCCATAAATATTCCAAATCCTATCGCTGCTTCAGCTGCTGCCAGTGCTATAGTAAATAGTACAAATACCTGTCCTGTAATATCATTGTTATAACTGGAAAATGCTACAAGATTGATGTTCGCCGAATTGAGCATGAGTTCCACACACATCAAAAGGCGTACACCGTTTTGTTTGGTCATTATACCCAACAGACCGATAGAAAACACTACCGTTGAAAGGATTAGGTAGAATGGCAACGGAATTGCTGGCAATATCATTTACTATCAGCTCCTCTGCCCATATAAAAAGCACCTATAAGTGCCGATAATAATACTATAGCCATGATTTCAAAGGGTACTACATATTTGGTAAAAACCGATACACCTATCCGTTCTATATTACTCTGGTCTTCTGGGGTTTGGGGGAGCTCTTCTACAGTGTCCCAACCTGTCCCAATTACTGAAACACCCATCATGCCCAGGAATAATAGAACTACCAGAAGTGCTACTATAACGTTTATAATTTTACCTAACATATGGACCACTTCCTGCTTCTGTTTTTGTCAACATGACACCAAATAATATCAATACACCTACTGCTCCTACATACACAAGCACCTGAACTACACCAAGGAACTGGGCATTAAGCAGGATATATAATCCAGCTACACTAAACAATGAAACAATAAGTGAAATTGCAGCTCTGACTACATCCCTTGATACTACTGTTAGTAATGAAAACAGTATAACAATTAGGGAAAGCAAAGCGAATGCTCCAAACCTTGCAAGGGTAGTCAGGTCATCGAAAGTAAAAGACGTTAAATAATCTAAAATTGCTACCATTTTTTCACCGCCCTTTTGGTTTTAATCATTTCTTCAATTCTTCTTCGTTATATTCATCTTCTCCAATTTCTACTTCCCGTGCAAGTTCATCAGGTGTAAAAAGTAAATCTTCATGATTCCACTTTACTACCCCAGAAGTGTAAATTCTAGAACTTGAGAGAGCATCCTGAGGACATTGATCAATACACAATCCGCAAAACATACAGTGTCCAATATCAATTTCAGGGAACCATCTCTGTTTATCACTTGTTTTACTTACTCTTGATCTTACAATCTTGATTGCGTTATTGGGACATGTATTGGCACAAATACCACAACCTATACATTTACTTTTATCAAGTACCTGAAGCCCTTTGAACCTTTCAGGGATGCCTCTTGATTTTTCTTCAGGACACATTATGGTTACAGGAGGGTGGTATATACTTTTGATTGCCTTTACAATATTTTCTAATACCATACTATTTCACGCTCCAAGGAACAGGCCAAGTGCTATTGCCCATATTAGGTTTACTATTGATAATGGTATAATCCTCTTCCATCCCAGGTTTACTACCTGATCGATTCTGAATCTTGGAACTGCCCATCTTAACAGTATGATAAAAGCCAGAACTATAGCGCTTTTACCCAAAAATACCAGCGTCGGTATAATAAATCCTATTACAGGAATGGATGTCAGTAGTCCAAGACCTGGAAGGTTCCATCCACCCAAAAAGAGCAATACAACCAGAAATGAACCCAGTATCATATGTATATATTCAGCAAAGAAACCGAGACCAAACCTCATACCACAATATTCGGTAAGCCATCCTGCAACAACTTCCTGCTCTGCTTCTGTCTGGTCAAAAGGAAGTCTACCAAGATCACCCATTAGAGCCACGAAAAACACGAAAAATCCTATCGGTTGCAAGATAACGTTCCAGATTGTCTGGTTTTCGACGATTTCTATAATATTTAACGACCCTGTAGTTATTGCAACGGCTATTATACTAATACCAAGCGGTATTTCATAACCTACCATTCTTGCAAAATTACGGAATGCACCAAGCAATGCATACTTGTTGTTTGAACTGTATGCAACCATGAATACACCGATAATTGATATCGATGAAACTGCTTCTACATAGAGTATACTGATATCCATATCAGTCACAACAAGCGGATATGCAACACCATTTATGACAACTGCTCCAATAGGTATTGCTACAAGCATCAAAAAAACAGATACCATCAGGAATATGGGTGCTGACCTGAACATAACACTGTCAGCTTTTCTGGGTACTATGTCTTCTTTTGTAAACAATTTTATGGCATCCGCTATCAACTGGAATATTCCTATTGGACCTACTCGACATGGTCCAATTCTGAATTGAATATCAGCTGATATTTTTCTTTCAAGCCATACAGCAGCCATTGCACTGATGAATATAAAACCTATCAAAGACAGTCCTAAATATCCTCGTATCCAGGGATTGGTTAAATATTCCAGTAAAAGGTCATATGAACCTGCTATAATATCCATCACCATAGTTTTCACCTGTCCACTTCACTTGTACATCCATCCATACTTCCAGCAATAGTGTTAACATCAGCCACATAAACCCCTCTCAAAACCGGTGGGAGAGCCTGCAATGTAGGGTATGCTGGACCTCTAACTTTTACACGATAAGGTTTATCAGAACCATCTGAAACCATATAAATTCCCATTTCTCCGCGTGGGTCTTCTACTCTTTTAAAGACTTCACCTTCTGGTACTCTCATTGTAGGTGTTCTTTTTCCATAAGGTGCACTTTCAGGGAATATGGGACCATCTGGAATCTGGTCCAGTGCCTGCTCGATTATATAGATACTTTCACGGATTTCATTAAGACGCACCATTATACGTGCATAGGAATCTCCTTCTCCTTGTGTACATACCTTGAAATCAAGGTCATCATAAACAAGGTAGGGTTCATCTTTTCTGATATCAAATGGTACTCCCGTTGCACGGAGCACGGGTCCTGCTACTCCGACCTCTTTAGCAACTTCCGGACTTAAAACACCTACACCAACTGTTCGGTCTTTGTAAATAGTATCAGACTTTAAAAGCCTTTCATATTCATCAAGAACAGTTATTTTGAGTTGTTCCATTGTCCTTGTAAACTTATCCTTGAAACCGGGCGGCAGGTCCTCGCGCACACCTCCAAATTTCAGAAAAGTATGCGTTATTCTTGCTCCTGTAATACTATCAAGCAAAGAAAGTACATTTTCTCTTTCCTTGATGGTGTACATAAACATTGATTGGTATCCGATAAATTCAGAAAATTCACCAAATCCTAATAAATGACTCTGAATCCTAGATAATTCCTCAGTTATTACTCTGATGTATTGAGCCCTTTCAGGAACTTCAATCCCTGCAAGTTGTTCAACACATCCGCAAAATGCTTCTTCATTGGTCAAAGCAGCCAGATAGCACATTCTGTCTACAATCGGTATACCCTGCAAATAGGTTTTACTTTCAAGTATTTTTTCTATACCTTTATGAATAAAACCAAGCTCAACCTGAGCATCTGTTACAGTTTCTCCTTTGACTTTCAGATTAAGTCTGAATGGTCCAGGTTGTGCCGGATGCTGAGGACCTATATGAATTAACATTTCTGTTGATTCTAATTCTTCTAATTCGTCCATATTATCCCTTACACCAGATTTTTGGCTGTTTTTTGTGGAAATCCTTCATAATCCTTTCTTAGAGGCCAATCTCCAAGCAAATCTTCTGGAAGAACAAGCGGTTTAAGATTAGGATGATACTTGAACATTATTCCAAATAATTCATAGGTTTCTCTTTCATACCAGTTAGCATTCCAGTAAACATCGACAATGGATTCAATCACAGGGTCATCCCTGTTTAATCTAGCTTTTAAAGCCAGTACTACCGGATGTTCATAGGAAGCTATATGATAGACCACTTCGAATTCATTTCTTAATATATAATCAACTCCTGATTCACAACATAGGTGGTTGAAATCAAGGTCATTTTTGAGATATTCACATACTTCTTTTACATGGTCTTTGTCTATATATGCTGTCACCCGGATATCTGATTTAACAGTGGCATCAGATATAGCTTCAGGAAATGTGCTGGATAATGAATCGACAATTGTATTTGCATCCATTGGTTAAGCCTCCCCATAAATTGCGGCTTTATCCTTCTTGGAGGTGATCTTTTTCTGCAACTCTACAAATCCTTGTATTAATGCTTCTGGTCTTGGTGGGCATCCCGGTATATAGACATCGATTGGGAATATTTCATCGATGTTTTGTACAGTGCTGTAGGATTCATAAAAAGGTCCACCGCTAATTGCACAATCACCCATTGCAATTACCCATTTGGGTGAAGGCATCTGTTCATATACTTTCTTGAGAGCGGGGAAATATTTCTTTGTCACATAGCCACTGATAATCATAACATCAGCTTGTCTTGGAGAGTTTCGGGGTATAATCCCAAACCTATCAGTGTCGTAGTGTGCACATCCTGTGGCAATCATTTCCACACCACAGCAACCCATTGGCTGGGTCATAAACCAGAGTGAATTTTTACGTCCCCAATTAATAATATCCTGAACTTTTGTTTTTTTCAGGAATTCACTGATTGCATTACTGTTAGTTGTTATTACTCCGGGTATTTCAAGTTCACCCGAAGGTTTTCCAGCTTCTTCATTTGTGTTGGTATTCATTTCGTTGACCATTGTAGGGCCCCCTTCTTCCATTCATAAATAAATCCAATAACCATGATTACTATGAATGCCAAAATTGCTGTTGTTGCTATTGATGTTATTCCATGACCCCTATAAACTGTAGCCCATGGGTATAAAAACAGTATTTCTACATCAAAAAGAACGAACGCAATTGCATAAATATAGTATTCAACATTGAATTGTATTCTTGCATCACCAGTTGGGTCTGATCCTGATTCGTAGGTTGTAAACTTTTGTTTTGATTTACTTCTGGGGCTCAGAAATTTAACAATAAGCATCGTTATCGGTGGCATTACAACACCTACAATCAGAAAGATTGCAACTGGGACGTAACTATTGATTATGCTACTGGTGTCTATTATCTCTGGCATAGTAACTCACCTGATGATATTCATTCTTGACAAGTTGTTTGTATATAATTATTTCCAATATTAATCTCTATATTTTTAAAATTCGTTTAACTCAAATTATAATAGGGATATATAAGGCTTTTAAGCATCATTTAAATTAATTATTATGACTAGCACATGAACTATTGTTTAGTATCCAAAGGAAAACTAATTTAAAGATTTTTCTATATCTGAATACAAATGATTCTAAAAAATGGAAATATAAACAGAAAAAATTGGAATAAATATATCAAACCAATTTGGGAGAATAGAATTTTTTTATAAGAGCTTCACAATTTGAACAGGTTATAACAAACCACTCCCCTATTGAGTTAGTTGTATATTTTTCAAACAGTGAGGCACTGCAATTTGGACATACATAATATTCTTTAAAATAGTAATGATAAAATTCCGGATTGTTTTTCAGCCACTCAAGAACTACATGCATGTGTTCAAAATAACGCTGCTTTGAAGGATTAGTTGTATGTTCCAATGCATCCTTTGCCCGTGCATCTATTTTGTTGGTATAATCTACTGAATTATTTGTTAACCTCTTGTAATCAGAAATATATCTGGTAGTCCGATACAAATAATTGAGAAAATTATCATAGGCTTTGGGTGTGTTATTATATATAGTTTTTAGAAAATATTCTGTCATTACGTCTTCCAGAATGTCAACACATGTAGTACATATATTGTAAGCTTCATACTGTTTCGAATCCTGTTCCTGACCACATATGGTGCAATTTTCCATTTAATAAACCCCCGTTAATCAACTTTTTCCGGTTTTGTAGCCTCTCGTGTAAACATTATCGGAAACAGATTCAATACTCCCAAAAGGTCTCCTTCTCTTATATGTCCCGTTTCCTGTCCGATTACATAGGCACTATCAATAACCCTTTCTTTATCTACTGGTACATTCCCCTCCTTTGCACCAATTTTTAAAACGGAAGCTACTGCATGCTGTGAAAAAATACACGGCATTGCTACCATATCAGGTTCTACATTAATATCCTTTACATCAATTTTTTTAAACTCCCCCGATTTGATACTCATATCTTCATTTGCTATTATCATTTCCCATTTTGCACGGGTAGCCATCGTGAATTCATATGATGATGCTTTCACTTTGGTGGAATTTAGTTCACCATTTTTACGAGATACAACCTGTATAACCTGTGTTGACATTCTATCACCAAATAAGGTTGGGACTTCGCTGTTATATATAGTTTTCTATAATTTGTCATGAATTATCATGATACCAAAAATAATTAAATTTTATGCAAATATAAATAACTCCTTTTATATTAGAAGCATAGTCAATTATTTACTATAATTTTAATCACTAACGAATTTGGAAGATGTTACTGGTGAATTTGCCATGAAAATAAACGATAACTGTGTAGGATGTGGACAATGCGCAACTTTTTGCAAAAATGATGCTATTCAAGTATGGGGAAAAGCAAAGATAACGCAGGATTGCACAAATTGTAAAATTTGCACCTATTACTGCCCGTTAAATGCTATAGAGGTGACAGAATGAAGACTATTGTTGTAGGTTCAGGGCTCGGTGGTTTACTTAGTGCAGCATATCTTGCAAAAAGTGGACACGATGTTGATGTTTTTGAAGCTTTGCCCTTTACAGGAGGGCGGTTCACAAATATTGATTATAAAGGTTTCAAACTTTCAACAGGTGCACTGCATATGGTTCCACACGGTGATTCAGGACCGCTTGCCCAGATGTTAAAAAAACTGAATGCTGATGTCAATATTGTTACTTCCAATCCATCCTCTGTTATACGTATGCCTGCAAGTGATAATGATACCGACTATAAAAATGGGTTCAGGGACATGGCTTTTCATGACTTTAAAGTACCGTTTTCATTAATAAACAGAATAAAAATTGCTTTCCTTGCTTTTACAACCAAATACTTTCCTCCAAAAAAAGGAACATTTGATGACTGGATTAAACAACATATTAATGAAAAATGGGCTACAAGAATCGCCAACTCGTTTTGTGGGTGGTCTATAAGTCTTAAAAGTTCGGATGTATCAGCAAAAGAAGTTTTTGAGATTATTTCAAATTTGTACCGCTACTCAGGACCCGGTGTTCCAATGAGTGGGTGTAAAGGTATTACATATGCTCTTATAGAGATAATCCAAGAAAATGGTGGAAGAATATATACCGGTAAAGAAGTTACTGAAATAATCACATCTAATAATCATGCAAAAGGAGTTGTTGCTGACGGAGATAAATATTATTCAGACCTAATTATAAGCGATATTGGACATATAGAGACCAACAGACTATGTAAAAACGTTACAGAAACTGAAGAATATGTCCAATATAAAAACCAGTTACAGAATATAAAATCATCTGCAGGTATTAAAATATCATTAGCATGTGATGAACCTTTAATAGGACACGGCGGAGTGGTTCTTACTCCATATTCAAAAAGGATAGATGGAATGAATGAAGTCACCAATGTGGACCCAACCCTTGCTCCTGAAGGGAAACATCTTGTTATGACGCATCAATGTTTGCGGTGGGACAGACTTGATAATATAGAAGAAGAAATTGAACTTGGCCTGCAAGATATAAGAGACATATTTTTAAACAAAGATTATGAAATTTTAATGGTGCAGTCCTATCATGACGGGTGGCCTGTCAACAGATCGGCATCCAGCCAAGATTTATCCAACAAAACCCCTATATCCAACCTCTATGTAGTGGGCGATGGTGCTAAAGGAGAAGGTGGTATAGAAATAGAAGGTATTACACTAGGTGTTTTAAATACAATGGATATGATTTTATCCTAAATAGTTGTAATTAAACTTATGTATCTGATGTTCAATCATTCTTTAACTATGCCTATACCTGAATTTGTTACCTACTGCAGGAATGTATTTACCCCAGTGACCAATATTTGTAGAAACAGGTGTGGATACTGTGGTTTTAGACGTGACCCTGAAGACCCCCAGGCACAGCTTATGTCTATGGATGAAATCGTTCCGATACTAAAAAAAGGATATGAATCCGGATGTACTGAAGCCCTTTTTACTTTTGGAGAGTCTGCAGAAGAAGTACCCGAATACAGATACTGGCTCTATGAAAAGGGTTATAGTTCTACTTTGGAGTATTTGATGGAACTATGTAAAACTGCTATTGATAATGGACTGCTGCCTCATACCAATGCTGGTGTTCTTGATAAAAAACAACTGAAAATGTTGAAACCATTAAATGCCAGTATGGGACTAATGCTTGAGACAATATCCAAACTTGATGCACATGAAAATAGTCCCGGAAAAATTCCAGAAAAAAGAATTGAAACTATTAAATCAGCAGGCCAATTGAAAATCCCTTTTACAACCGGTATCCTTGTAGGTATCGGAGAAACTGAAAATGATAGAATTGAATCATTAAATGAAATCAGAAAACTCCATGAAAAATATGGACACATACAGGAGGTCATTATTCAGAATTTCACTCCAAAACCTGGAACACCCATGAGTAATTACACCTCACCATCACTATCAACCATGTCTGAGACTGTCTCTTATGCACGGGAGATACTTCCTGATGATGTTACGGTACAGGTTCCTCCCAATTTAACAGACCCTTATCTTCTAATAAAAAAAGGTGCCAGTGATTTGGGCGGTATATCCCCTACAACAATTGACTGGATAAACCCAGAATCTGAATGGCCCAATATAGTAGAACTTGAAAACATAATACCCAATATACCATTAAAGGAACGTCTTCCCATACATCCAATATATATACAAAAAGGCTGGTACAGTGACCAGTTGAGCAAAATTATAGACAACCTTGCCGACGAGAATGGTTATCGTAAAACTTAAATTCAAGTTTTATTTTGACAATCAAAGCAATAAAAAAACAAAGATGGTTAAATGGTAATCGAATATTCCAGTATTCCTAATGATATTGTACATAGATCCAGAAAGGGTGAATGTACAAGAGAGGACGGAATTTATCTGTTCAATACAGAACCGTTTGAACTTTTTTCACTTGCTGATAGACTGCGTTATGAATCCGTAGGAAAAGATGTCACCTATATTATCAACCGAAACATCAACTTTACCAACCAGTGTGAAGGTACTTGCGGGTTCTGTGCATTCAGAAACAGCGGAGAATCTGGGTTCATCTATTCAATAAATGAAATTATGGAAAAGGTTAAAGATGAAACCGGGTTGTATCTGACTGAGATATGTTTACAGGGCGGATTGCTTCAGGATGTTGGCATTGATTTTTACAAAAACATACTTGAATCTGTAAAAACAGAAGCTCCAGATATACATATACATGCATTTTCACCAATGGAAATATACCATCTATCTAAAATAAACAACCTTAGTGTAAAAAAAACACTGCAAGAATTAAAAAACAGTGGTCTTGATTCAATGCCCGGTACTGCTGCCGAAATACTTTCTGATAGAGTACGTGAAATAATATGTCCGGATAAACTGACTACTGATGAATGGATAAATGTTGTAAAACTTGCCCACAAAACAGGCATACCAACTACTTCTACCATGATGTATGGACACATCGAAACTCTTGAAGAACGTATAGATCATATATTAACAATCAGAAAAATCCAAGAAGAAACAAATGGAATTACTGAATTCGTGCCTCTTCCTTTCATGCTTTCAAACAATCCGATTGGAGAACAGATAAAAAAAGAAGGTAGATTTGGCACAACCGGTATAGAAGATTTAAAAATCCATGCTATTGCACGGATACTTCTTCATGGATATGTTAATAATATACAGGCAAGTTGGGTGAAACTCGGTAAAAAACTTGCCCAGGTTGCACTGTATCACGGTGCCAATGATCTCGGAGGCACTTTGATAGAAGAAAGTATTTCTAAATCCGCAGGTTCCAAAGAAGGTGAATTTATTTCTCCTGATGAATTTAGATGGCTTATTGAAAGTGCAGGAAAGACTCCAAAACAAAGAAACACTTTATACCAGATAGTATAATTACCAAAAAAACAATATCCTGATTACAAATGAGAGCCGTTATCCCATACAAAAAAACGAAGGCAAAATCAAGGCTTTCATCTGTTTTAACACTCAAAGAGCGTGAAGAATTTGTTGAAAGCATGTTAAAAGATGTTGTTAACACACTTTCAGATAATCAAATAAAAAATATAGATGTATTGACCACAACTTCAAACAGTATACCTGATAACCTCGATGTTAATGTTATTACAAGCGAATACGGATTAAATGAAGCTATTAATTCTTATTTGAAAAACATACAAGAACCAATACTTATTATAATGGCTGATTTGCCGCTTGTTAAATCAAACCACATAACAGATATTATCAATACAAAAAAGGATGTGGTTATTGTTCCGGGAAAAGGAGGAGGCACAAATATAATTTATCTGAAAAAACCTGAAAAGTTTACAGTTAAATACTATGGTTCAAGTTTTCTTACCCACTGTAACATCGCAAAGAAAAATCTGAATACAGTGGAAATATACGATTCATTTATGGCAAGTACTGACATAGACGAACCGAATGACCTTGTAGAAATTTTATTGCATGGTCAGGGATTATCCAGAGAATATATAGAAAAAAAATTTAAAATCGATGATTCCAAAGGCAGGTTAAAACTTAAATGTTAATAACAAAATATCTTTCCTTAAATGTATAAAATAATTATTTTACTGCTTTCTGACGTACTCCCACGGATAAATCCGTTGGGTTCTGTGGTCGGTGGGCGTCACACCGTTGCCACTTGCGGGGCGCCAGTACTCCC
>NZ_JAHENT010000087.1 GCF_018609725.1 Methanohalobium sp.
ATTAAACACGCTCGTCCACTACTTTAAACAGGTGTAGAGTTTTTCCCTCATTCTCTACATCTACTGTCTATCCTTTACTATAGGACTATAAATATTTATAACAAATGATGACAATATTTTTCTTGCGTTAAATATCATAAAGGTGTTGAAAATTTTAACGCCGTTATGATACTGTTTATATATTAAAACCTTACACAAAAAATATGTAACATTAAACCTTTGCATTTTACATGAGCGAAATTGGCAAATCAGTAAGAATGGAAAGGATATTCAATCGAGACACTGGCAACGCAATAATAATACCGATGGACCATGGTGTCGGTGCTGGACCTATAAAAGGTTTGATTGATATGCCCACAACAGTAAACAGTGTTGCAGAAGGCGGTGCAAATGCTGTTCTGGGTCATATGGGACTCCCCAAACACGGCCATCGAGGTTACGGGCGTGATATAGGGCTTATCATTCATCTGTCAGCATCGACTTCTCTTGGACCTGATCCTGACCACAAGGTGCTGGTAACTACCATAGAGGAAGCTATCAAAGTCGGCGCTGATGCTGTTTCTGTGCATATCAATATTGGTGCTGATGATGAAGCGGAAATGCTTCAGGACCTTGGATATATCGGTAAAAAGTGTGATGAATGGGGTATACCTCTGCTTGCCATGATGTATCCAAGAGGTGAAAAAATTTCATCAGAACATGATGCCGAATATGTTAAACATGTTGCAAGAGCAGGTGCCGAACTGGGTGCTGACATAGTAAAAACAAACTACACTGGAGATATTGATTCATTTTCAGAAGTTGTCAAGGGATGTCCAGTACCGGTTATAATTGCCGGTGGACCCCATATGGAGGACGAAAGACAGATTCTTCAGATGGTATATGATTCCATCCAAGCAGGTGGAAAGGGAGTAGCATTGGGAAGAAATGTATTCCAGGCAAATGACCCAACAGCAATGGTCAATGACGTTGCAAAAATTGTACACGAAGGTATGACTGTTGATGAAGTATTCCAGTCCAGAGAAAACGTTTGATTCATTTCTGGACGATTTCATACATTTGTCTCAAGTCTTTGGCTTGTTCAGGAGAAAGCCTGTCCGAAACTATCTGGAACAACATTTCAACATGAGTGCTGTGGATACATCGCAGACACTCATCACCTTTAAAAATCAAATCAACAATATATTTTAAGTCTTCATCCGTTAATTTATTAACTCTTGCTTTAAAATCCTCTTCTGATTTAGCATAAAACTTTGATACCGGTGGCAGGATGGACCTGTATTTGGGTGTAATCCCTTTATCAAATTCGGGTATAAGTTTATACAAGATATCAATATCAGTACTGTTTAATTCTCTTGACATGTAACCTCTGCAAAACGAGTTAATCATCACTGGTTAAGTTAAATTTAAATTACCTTATTTAATTACCATATTCAGAATATATAATTTATTTGCTTCAGGTACATGAAACAATCAATTTGTGATAAAAAACATCAACAATTTTACGAGGACTATCATGGACAAATACGAACAGGTTTTAGAACTGGCAAAAAGGCGTGGATTTTTGTGGAACTCATTTGAAATATATGGAGGAACTGCAGGATTTTATGATTACGGACCACTGGGCAGCACCCTGAAACGCCGGATTGAGCAGATATGGCGAGATATGTATGTAGTTCAGGAAGGGTTCATGGAAATCGAAACTCCTACCATAGGTATAGAGGATGTATTCAGGGCTTCAGGTCATGTTGGCGGTTTTTCTGATCCTTTATGTGAATGTGAAGAGTGCGGTGAAGCATTCCGGGCTGACCATCTGGTTGAAGACGAACTTGACATAGAATCAGCCGAAGCCATGAGCAATAATATACTGGAAGATTCAATAAAAGATAATGAAATCCCATGCCCTGTATGTGGTGGGAAACTTGGAAGTGTCTACTCATTCAATCTGATGTTTAACAGTAATATCGGTCCCGGTAACGAGCGACCTGCATATTTGCGTCCCGAAACCGCGCAGGGGATGTTTATAAACTTTCTCAGACTTGCCAGATACTACCGAGAAAAATTACCATTTGGTGTCACCCAGATTGGCAAATCCTACCGCAATGAAATCTCACCCAGACAGGGTGTCATAAGGCTCAGAGAATTTACACAGGCTGAAGCAGAGATATTCATATCTCCTGAAGATAAAACCCATCCTGAATTTGACAAATATGCTGACACTGTCCTGAATATGTATATAGAAGATGGCAATGGCGGAGTTGTCAGACCTATTTATCTGGATGATGCTGTTAAAGAAGGATATATAGCACATGAGTATCTTGCATACCATATAGCCCTTACCAAAGACTTTCTGCTTCGTATCGGTATAAATCCAGACAAGTTAAGGTTCAGACAACACAAAAAAGACGAAATGGCACATTATGCCGCTGATTGCTGGGATGCAGAAATTGAATCAGATAGATTCGGATGGATAGAAACAGTTGGGATTGCTGACAGAACCAATTACGACCTTAAATCCCATACCGACACCAGTGGTACTGAATTATCCATATATAGAGAATATGAAGAACCCGAGATGGTAAACCAGTTTACAGTCAAACCTGACATGAGCAAACTTGGTCCTTCTTTTAAAGGCAAAGCAAAAGCTATTGCAGAAAAACTTAAACAACTTCCACCTGAAGAACTTGAAAAAGATAATATACAGGTTAATGTAGATGGGGAAGAATATACAGTTCCTTCTAATATGGTTGAATTTACTGAAGAAACTGTCAAAGTTAGTGGAGAAACTATCTTCCCCCATGTTATCGAACCATCCTATGGTATTGACAGGATTATTTATTGTGTACTTGAACATGCACATAATAAAGAACTAGTAAATGATGATGGTGAAGAAGACTACCGGATAGTATTGAAGTTTAAAAAAGAAGTTTCACCCATACAGGTAGCAGTATTGCCCCTCATGTCAAAAAATGATTTAATAAAACCCGCAAAGGATATATCAGCAAGATTCCGCAAAAAGGGATTGATGGTTTCATACGATGACTCAGGTACTATAGGAAGGAGGTACCGGCGTAATGATGAAATCGGAACTCCATATTCAGTTACTATTGATTACCAGACACTGGAAGACAATACAGTAACTATCCGTGACAGGGACACTATGAAACAGATTCGTTTATCCAAGGATTACATAGAAGATACGGTATACAATCTCATAGATGGTGAAATGAAATTTGAAGATGCAGGGACTTTAATAGAAACATAAAATCTATATTTTAAATATGGCAGATTACATCAAACATCCACTGATAAAAGAAAACACTGTTGAGCAGCGGCTTTACCAGTTAAATCTTGCTGGTACTTCATTAAACACTTCCAGTTTAGTAGTACTGCCAACAGGACTTGGTAAAACTACTGTAGCACTTCTTGTCATCGCATCAAGGCTGGAAAAATTCGGCGGCAGGGCATTGGTACTTTCACCCACCAAACCTCTTGTAGAACAGCATGCTCATTTCCTCAAAAGTACTCTGGTAATACCAGAAAACAATATACAGGCTTTTACTGGAAACACATCACCCGAAAAACGTGCAGAATTGTGGGAAAAATCCAGTGTTATAGTATCAACTCCACAGGTTATTGAAAACGACCTTCTTGCGAAAAGAATAGACCTGAAAGATGTATCACATATAACTTTTGACGAAGCACATCGTGCTGTAGGGAACTATTCCTATACCTATATTGCAGAAAAGTATTATGAAAATGCCAAATATCCTCTATGTCTGGGTATTACTGCAAGTCCCGGTAGTGACGATGAAAAAATAAATGAAGTTTGTGAATGCCTCCAAATCCAATCCGTTGCTGTAAAAACCGAAACCGACAGTGATGTATCACCCTATATTCAGAAAAAACAAATCGACTGGAAATATGTCAAACTTCCAGATGAAATAAAAAAACTCAAACAATTACTGGAAAAAATCCTTGATGACAGATTCGCAAAATTATCCAACACTGGATACACAGTTCCAAAAAAAAAGAAGGCCACAAAGAAGGATTTACTGTCACTTCAAAGCAGACTACATGCACAGCTGCGCAATAACCCTGACCCAAATGTTTATAATGCTCTGTCGCTACTGGCTGAAATCCTTAAAGTAAACCATGCTCTTGAAGTTCTTGAAACACAGGGTGTGGATGCCCTTACCAAATACTACGACAGACTTGACAGAGAAGCAGGGCTAAAGACTGGAAGTAAGGCTTCCAAACGGCTGGCTGAAGACCCTTATATGCAGCAGATTTCTCATAGATTAAAGGAGTGCAGTTCAGAACATCCAAAACTGGAAATGACCAGAGATATTGTATCTAAACAGCTGGAAGAAAATCCCGACTCCAGAGTTATTGTATTTACCAATTACAGGGACACTGCTGAGATGCTTGCAAATCTGTTATCTGAAATTGATGGTGTATATCCCATACGATTCGTTGGACAGAGCTCAAAATACAATGACAAGGGTTTGACACAGAAACAGCAAGTAGAGATTATTGATAAATTCAAAAATGGGGAATACAATGTTATAGTCTCTACATCTGTAGCTGAAGAAGGGCTTGATATACCTTCAACCGACCTTGTACTTTTCTATGAACCTGTACCTTCCGAAATCAGAAGTATACAAAGAAAAGGTAGAACTGCCAGAAAACAAGAAGGAAGAGTTGTTGTACTGGTCACCAAGGAGACAAGGGATGAAGCATATTACTGGAGTAGTGTTTCAAAAGAACGCAAGATGCAAGACAATATGAAATATCTACAAGATATTATGTCCCAGAATAATGAAAACACATCTGATACTGGAAAAAGTGATAACAACCAGAAGAAACTTTTTGATTTTGAGTCTGAAACCAATGTTAATACTGAACAACCATCTGACTGCCTAAACGTCCTTGTTGACCAGCGAGAGACAAAGAGCACTGTTGTACGTTCTCTTGAAAAACTGGATGTTGGTTTTACAATCAAAACCCTTGAAATCGCTGATTATATTGTTAGCGACCGTATAGCAATTGAGCGTAAAAGCTCAGTAGATTTTGTAAATTCATTGATAGATAAAACACTGTTTGAACAGATATCCAACCTTTCCCGAATGTATAAAAAACCCTGTTTGATACTGGAAGGTGATGATATGTTTTCCGCCAGACAGATTAATCCTAATGCTGTCTATGGCACACTTATATCACTGGAACTTGATTTTGGTGTATCAATATATTATACCCGGGATGAGAAGGACACTGCATCTGTTATCAGGCTGCTGGCAAAACGTGAGCAAAAAGATGAGAATCGAGACGTCAGTATGCACGGAAAAAAATCCGCACCACTGCTTTCAGAACAGCAGGAATATGTAGTATCTGCTATTTCTGATATTGGTCCAAGGGCAGCCCGCAATCTGCTAAAACATTTTGAGTCTGTTGAAAATATAATGAAAGCAAACTATGAAGAACTGCAGGAAGCAGAACTTATAGGACCTAAGACCGCTTCAAAAATCAGAGAAATTGTAGGAAGTAAATATAAATCCTGAATACTGATTATCTATTCCTGTCGATTTTTTCGACCAGTTCCATCCCACGATCGATTATATCAAAATATTCAAACACTCTTCTAGTGTCATTTTCCTCCTGCATCATCTGTGCAACACTATTTACTTTTTTCAACACAAGGTCTCTTGTTAATTGTACATCAGAACCCGTGGGTATTGTTGCAGTTTCCGGTTTTTCTTTTTCAACTGAAACCTGTTCTGGTTCTTCATAAGAATTTGAAGTTTGATTTTGATATTCCACATCCGTTGGATATTCCTGTGGTTGAGAAGTTTCATTAATTGGTTCATCCCTGTCCTGACATACTGGACAAATTATCTCTCCCTGATATCTAAAAAGGGGAGAACCACAGCTTTGACAGTGCTGGGATAACATTGTCGCTCCACATTCCAACATTTTTGATATTTTGTCCAGTTCTTGGTCTTCAGTACTCATATAATCATCTCTTTTCTGTTATATGTAAATTATATATACATCTTCTAAATAGTTAATTCAACAATACCTATTTCATACCCAGTTTAATAGTTACTTAAGGAGGGGATATTTATTTAATGAAAGTATTTATATAACAACAACGATGTAGAAATACTTAACTATAGCTTATTTTATATTTTAGGTTAAGAGAGTTAATCCAAGGTGATAGATATGTCGGATGATGTTAATGTTGACGAAGTTATAAATCAGTGTGTTCAGATTCTGGAACAAATAGCCAATGATAATTCTGTACCACGAAACATAAGGCGGTCTGCAAGTGAAGTTGTAGACAAACTGCAAAATGGTGACGAACAGCTATTCCTGAGGGCTTCATCCAGCATTTCCATACTGGAAGACGTAAGCAATGACCCGAATATACCATTGCATACGAGAACATTGATATGGAATGTTGTGAGCCAGCTTGAAACAATACCTACCGATAGATAAGTAGATAAAAAGCAGAGGAATATCTGCTTTTACCATACTTATACTAATTACTATTTTATAGACACAACTGCATATTGAATTCATTTAGGATTAACATCTTCTTTTTTCAGGATATAAAATCAAATCGAATATAAATGCGAAGATGTGGGTATCAACGTGAAGTTTCAGGAGGAATCCTATACATCCAAATGTTCTTTTTTAGATGATGAAGAAGTCAAAAAGAAACCCTACTACCTGGGTCAAAGAATAAAAAGAGGTTTATTCCAATCATCAAACGGTACAATCATCAACGCCGATGTGAATGGAGCTTACAACATCATGAAGAAAGCAATTCCCGGAGCTGTGAAGGGAATAGAGGGTGTGGCGTTACACCCGGTGAGATTATCTCACGAATGTAATTGAGAATGAAAATTGATATTAAATGGATTTGATTTTATCAATTATAATAACGTTCCAGCCTACAATAACTACTAATTAAACCACCAATACAATTAAAATCTTGTAAATTTTAAAGGTTAATAATGATTAACGATATTACAGCCAAAATACTGGAAGACTTTGATTCAAAGGATAAGGCACGGGAAAAAGGTCTTACTCTTTCAAGGGACGTGGTGCGCATCTGTAGGAGTGTTATGTACAACATCCACAACAAAAAATTTGACAAAGCAAACAAGATGTTAAATGATGCACATGAATCACTTGAACAAATAAATACAGAACTTGGAATATATCCTGATATATATTATGGCGGGTTTGTAGGACACGCACAGCAGGAATATGTAGAATGTGTTGTTGTATATCATCTGCTTTACAATGAAGGGAACATAAACAAAATACCATCTCCAGATGATTTAAACGTAGGGTATGCTGCATATCTGAACGGAATGACTGACGTCGGTGGTGAATTGAGAAGGCACATTCTTGATCTGATAAGGCAGGACAAACCTGAAAAAGGTGAAACGTATTTGGACATCATGGAATCCACGTTTTCAAATTTGATGATGTTTGATTATCCAGATGCTATAACACACAATCTCAGACAAAAAACTGACAGACTGCGTTCTATTGTTGAGCGCACACGCGGAGACCTGACTAATGCACTGCGCCAGCAAAAACTTGAAGAGACAATGAAAAAATTCGAGTCGAAGTTATAATTCATGATTGAGGACATAGTATGAAATTTGACCCAGAAAGTTTCAAACAACTGGCTAAAGAGGACTTTGATGCTGCATGGAACAGTGGAAATGATGTAGTTAAACAACCCACACTTAACGAACAATACCCCCACATCTCACTAAAATATGGCAAACCTCATCCTGTTTATGATACCATCGATAAACTTAGGGAAGCATATCTTCGTATGGGTTTTGATGAAATGATGAACCCTCTTATTGTGGATGAGCAGGAGATACATCGACAATTTGGACACGAGGCGCTTACTGTACTTGACCGCTGTTTCTATCTGGCGGGTCTGGCACGTCCAAATGTAGGTATCCCAGATGAAAGAATCAATTCAATAAAAGATATCCTTGGTGACATAGGGGGCGAGGGAATAGAAACTATCAGAAAAATTCTTCATTCATATAAGAGGGGAGATATAGAAGGCGACGACCTTGTAATCGAGATATCAGAACAACTGGGAGTTTCGGATACTCATGTAGTTGAAATGATAGATAAAGTATTCCCGGAATTTAAAGAACTTGTACCTCAATCCACAAGGAAAACATTAAGAAGCCACATGACAAGCGGATGGTTTATCAGCCTCAGTTCACTACTGGAAAGGGAATATCCACCGTTCCACTTTTTTTCAATTGACAGGTGTTTCAGAAGAGAACAGCAGGAAGATGCAGCACGGCTTATGACATATTATTCTGCTTCCTGTGTAATTATGGCTGAAGATGTAAGCGTTGATTATGGAAAAGCCGTTGCTGAAGGATTATTATCACAATTTGGATTTGAAAAATTTAAATTTAAACCTGATGAAAAACGCAGCAAATACTATGTTCCAGGTACACAAATAGAAGTATTTGCCTATCATCCAAAACTTGTCGGCTCAAATACCAGTTATTCCGATGGATGGATAGAAATTGCAACATTTGGTATCTATTCTCCTGTGGCTCTTGCCCAGTATGATATACCGTACCCTGTTATGAATCTTGGTATGGGTGTGGAAAGACTTGCCATGATATTAAACCTTGCTGAAGATGTTCGTGCCATGACATATCCACAGCTTACAAAATACAGCAATTGGGTCATGAAAGACAGAGACCTTGCAAAAAAGATATTTGTGGACAAAACCCCTCTGACTGATGAAGGGAGAAAAATCTGTAAAAATATTGTAGAACAATGTGAATTACATGGTTCTGAACCAAGCCCCTGCGAATGTTTTGTATGGGAAGGAACAATTGAAGGCAGATATGTTAAGGTATGGGTCGTCGAACCGGAAGAAGATACTAAATTATGCGGACCTGCTGCATTTAATGAAGTCGTGGCATACAATAATGATATACTTGGCATACCAAACAATAAAAAATGGCAGAAAGCGTTTGAAAACGATTCTGCACGTACAGGTATCAGATATATAGATGCTTTTGCCTCAAAGGCAGCTTTTGACATCGAAGAAGCAGTTGCAAGCGGTGAAACAGAAACTGAAACCAGAGTCAGGATTGTAAAAGTTCCTTCTGAAATCAATATCAAACTCGACCCACTTGCTCAAAAGTATATAACCGGTAAAAATAAAAATATAGAAGTCCGAGGACCCGTCTTCACCACTGTGAGGGCTAAGATTGAATAAAAATTATTCTGAAAAATTGTTCAACCCTGATACCTATGACAGAGACAATCTCATACAGATTCAATCAAAAATCGCCTCAAGTATATCATATGAAGATGAGTTTAAACCTCTTGATACCATTGGAGGATCGGATTGTGCATTTGTGGATGATTTGATTATCTGTGGTATTGTTGTAATTAACTACAATACAATGGATGTAATAGAAAAGACGCATATTATCCAGAAGGTAACATTTCCCTATATTCCGACCTTCCTTTCATTCAGAGAAGGTGATGCCATTGCATCTGCACTTTTTAAACTGGATAATATTCCCGACTTGCTCATGTTTGATGGGTGTGGTATCAATCATCCTCGAAAGGTGGGGATTGCGTCGCATGTGGGTGCTGTCCTTGACATACCTACTATAGGTGTTACCAAAAAAATTCTTTGCGGAAATACTCAATCCGGTACTCCAGAATCAGTGGGTGTTTCTAAACCCCTTGTTTATAAAGGTGAAACAATAGGTTATCTCTACAAATCCAAAAAAGGGACAAATCCCATTATAATAGCTCCGGGTCATCGTGTATCACTTGAGAGTTCACTGGAGATTGTGAAAAATTGTATCAAAAACCATAAACTGCCTGAACCAACACGACTTGCCCACAACCATGTAAACGATGTGAAAAAACAACTTCAATACAGGTCTAACAATGAAAACATCAACAAATGGACAGGATATAAAAATTCCAAACATAATGAAACTGATGGACGATGGTGAACCGATATGTGTTACATTTATAGATTCTAAAACTGATAATCAAGTATCAGAAAATAAACAACTTCTTTTTTGTGAAATGGTACAAAGAACTCGGCATGGGGAAACATTCAATGTTGAAAAGGACAGGTGTCCTGTCGGCAATTTTGTTCTGGGTATAAATGATAAACCACCGTTTGAGTATTATCTAAAATCTGGCAGATATAAAGACAGAGATGCAGCCTACAATGCATCTGTATCATTACCCAGAATAAAAAAAACATACAATTATATTCGAATCGAACCTCTGTCCAGAAACAAAAAACAGTTTGATGTTTTAATTCTTTTTTTAAAACCCGAGTCTGCAATGCGAATTATACAGGCATTTTCTTACCAAGAAGGAAAACAGGTCAATATAAATACTCTCGGTGCGGCATCAGTATGTGGAGACTGTACAGCAGTCCCTATTTCTGATAGTAT
This sequence comes from Methanohalobium sp., assembly GCF_018609725.1. GTDB lineage: Archaea > Halobacteriota > Methanosarcinia > Methanosarcinales > Methanosarcinaceae > Methanohalobium. The sequence goes on from NZ_JAHENT010000087.1 coordinate 10,506, forward strand.
TGGTGTATCATTTGGGTGTAAAGGTTCCAGAAAACACAGTAATTATAGAAATACGGAAATTCCGCTGGGAATCGGTTTTGAAATGATTGAAAGAATTGAAAAAGGGCTGGAAAAAACCCCAAATACACGGAATTAAAATAAAAACCAAACACAAAAAAGATTGCAGTTGGTTAGCAATCCTTTTAGTTTATCTTGCCTCATAACATGATTTCAGTTCAGCCTCTACTCTTGTGATTTCTCCGATATCATTGGAATGTACTTTACGTACCCTTGCTGATGCTCTTGGATCCAGTTGAATTCTTGCCATTGTTGTTTCACGTTCTTCATAAAACGTTTCAGTACTACTAAAAGTTCGATGAGTAGATATTTGATGTTTCATTATACGTGCAACAACTCCTGTAGTACCGGATGTTAAGTCCTGTATACTTGTATGGGTAAGAAAAACAAAGTCACCCACATCGAGTTTGAGTGCAGTAAAAAAGTTATGAGGACTTCGAATCTCCACTGTTCTCAGAGTATCATTTTTTAGTTCTCTCATCACATTTTCAGCAATACCAGTTAATGCGACATATTCCATAGTTTTTCACCTCTAAAATTAAAGCCGCTTACCCATACATCGGGAATTCTTTTCTGTAACCCGGCTGTTGTTCTGAGGACTTGACATCTTCAGCAAGCCTCTGCATTTCTGCCTCGATTTTTTCTGCCTGTTCAAAGAGTTCTTCTGTATTGATGGAGAGACCATATAAGGAATTCAATACTTCCAGAACCGCTGCCGAAGCTCTCGGATCCGGATTCTGGGTCTGTGTAGAACCAAGCAAACTCACAGCCGGCAAGTCCCGCATCAGACATTCTGACATTACATTTCCTGATATACCTGAGATAGTACCCATGTTGAATACTTCTATATGGTCCCTGATTTTGTCAAGCATTTCTCTGTTTGTCGCTGCACCAAATACATGTGTTCCTTCGGATTCTTCCATGGTCGTAATACCTGCTATAGAAACAACCTCTTTTACATTGATGGACTTTGACCAGCCAACAAGTGCTTTGCTGATATCATAGGATACTGACGGGTTAATTGGTATATCAGATACCACAAGCAACAAATTGTATTCCTTACTTTCATAAACCCTAACTGGCATTGTAACCAATCCCTGATACAACACCACTATCGGTGGGAAATATTTTGATTCAATAGAACCTTTATAGGTCATATTCATTTTATCTATTATCTGCTGACTCGCAATGTTCCCCACAAGACCGATTCCAGGAAATCCTTCTATAAGTATTGGATTTTCAGTTTCGATTGGTTCTGTAACAATACGCACACTGTCATCTTCATATACATTCGACAAAATAATCACCATCCTGATTATGTCTGTAAATCTGAGCCACACTCAACTCCCAGATTAATCATTATACTGTAGTTTCCTATATATTTACTATCATATAAGAAACCACTTGTAGAAAATATCCAGTTTTGATAGTTTAAAAATAGTAAATCATTTATCTGGATTTGTCGGTTTCATCATCTGTTCTATATTCCTGCGATGATGTAGTATTTTGTTTAAGGTCAGACTCCATTTTCAAAAAGGCTGCCGTAAAAACAACAACTACAAGAAATATTGTAATACCTACTGTAAAAGCGATTAAAATGTCCATATATTAAAAAATAAAAGAGAAAAGTAGATATTAACTTTTCGTTTATTGTGGTTTTTCGTACAGTTTTGTCTTGCTAAGAACTTTGCCTTTCTTGGAGTGAGGTTTCCTAAGAACAGTATCGTTTGTTTTCTCGATTTCTCTTGCCTCTACAGCAAGTTCTGCTGCGGATCTTATCATTTCATGCCCTGTTGCTGCAGTAAAGGCAACCTCTTCAAGATCCTTTAACATGAAGCATGCAGGGAGATTGATCTGGGATACTTTTTCAGCCATATGCAGAGCAGCAAGTGCCTTTGCTTTTGCATAGGGGTTGCTGAATCCAGACCTTTCTATACATGTCTGTGGTTTGGCATAAATATGTGGCATCTCTATTTCATCACCAGATTTACCTTCATCCACCTGTGATGTCAACTTATCCAGTTCTTCCTGCACAAGGCGTACTGCTCCACATGTGGATAGTACTTTCATTACATCTGAATTAAAGGATGCCATTTCTTCAGGGTCAAGGAACTCGGTCTTTGCACCGATTAACGGGTCTACAGGTAAGATTATATAACCAAAACCTTCATCTTCGATGGCCTGTCTGTCATCCTTTTTGGTTGGCCCGTCAGAAATTATCAGACAGGGTTTATCCTTCCATAGTTGACGTGCTTCTGTTGGTCCTGGTGTACTAGCATTCGGACTGATGATGATTACAAAATCAGGGTCAAATTCTTCTTTAAATGCTTCAGTGTCAGCAGCATCTTCCTTTGACATCTTGGGACCTGTACCATACACACGGGTAGTAATTCCTTCTCTTGCTGCTATTTCATCTTCAAGAAGGTCTACTACCTGGCTCATTCCTAAATTACCTAATTTGATGAATCCTACTTTTACCATATAACATCCTCCTTTGAGGTATATATTAAACACAATATACCAGAGTTTGCTGGATTTATTCTTATAACTGTTTTTGTATTAATATATATTTTATCAAATTTCTTTGCATGCCCCTGCAAGCAAAAATAATTTATTATAAGCAACCATTACATGATATTTAAAAGATACGGATTTTTTCCAGATTATTGGTTTCATATATATATTTCAATAAATATAATTAATTATCAAAGAGTTATATTAATTGTTGAAACAAAATTATCCGAAAAAATTAAATGCATTGTAATCTATGTAAGTTTCAATCCTAGTAATAAGAGCTATTTCCTCATTAGAATTTTCTCTGGGTTTGATCAAGTGAACTCCACTGATAATAATTTTAATAACGATAAGGGACGTAAAAAATTGATTGTTTTCGATATGGACAGTACCCTTATAGATGCTGAATGTATAGATAAACTTGCAGAAGCAGCTGGTGCTGGAGAAGAAGTATCTGAAATCACAGAGCAGGCGATGGAAGGAGATATAGATTACAAAGAATCACTTGTTAAAAGGGCGCAACTTCTTGAAGGTACAGAAATTGAAACTGCACAGGAAGTAATACGTAGTCTCCCCATCATGCCAGGTGCCAAAGAATTGGTCTATTACGTCAAATCATTAGGTTATAAAACCGCAATGATATCAAGTGGATTCACATTGGCTACTGATTATATTGGAAATTTACTTGATATAGACCATGTAGTTTCCAATGAACTTGTTATAGATAATGGATATATAACAGGCGAAGTAAGAGGACCCCTAACAGAGCAGGATTCCAAGAAATATGTTTTTGAACAGATAGCCCAGATGAATAGTGTACATCCAGAAAATTGCATAGCAGTTGGGGATGGAGCAAATGATATATGTGTCTTTAAAAAAGCAGGATACTCCATAGCATTTAACTCCAAACCCATACTGCAACAGTATGCAAATGTGGTCATTACACGTAAAGATTTGAGAGCGATCATACCTGTTATCGAGGCGCTGAATATGGAATGAGGCTATAGATAATATAAAAAACTCCAGCTTTTGCTGGTTCGGGAGGATCAACGAAACATGCTTAAAGAACTGAATGAAAGAAAAAATGAATTAAAAAAACTGGCTGAACAATACAAAGAAAAACGTAATGAGCTCAATACCCAGGCAAGTGAACTCGCTTCAAAACGAAATGAGTTAAACAAAAAAACAAAAGACCTGATAAATGAGGCACAGGAATACAAAAAACTCCGAGATGAAAATAACAAACTGGTACAGGAAAACAAGGACAAACGTGATGAATTAAATTCTGAAGCAAATAAACTGTACTCAAAAATTGAACAAATCCGGAGTAAAAACAACATCGATGGTCCTTCCCTAAAAGAAATTGAAAAAGAGATACAACGTCTGGAGTTTACCCAACAGACAGAAGTCCTTACACCCCAGAAGGAAAAAGAACTGGTAAACAAAATTCAAGACCTTAAAAAGCAATACGAAAGCAAAAAGGAACAACTTGAAAACAATACCGAAATCCAGAGGTTGTCTGAAGAAGCTCAGAAATACAGAGACGAAGCTTCCCAATACCACAATGCACTTGCCGAGTACGCACAAAAGGCTCAGGAATACCACAATAAAATGGTTGAAACATTCAAAAAAGCTGACCAGGTCAGAGAAGAAGCGGATGAAACCCATAAACAATTCGTGGAATATCAAGATGCTGCGGACGAACAACATAAAAAGTTCATTGCCGTCCAGAAAGATATACGCGATATAGAAAAAGAAATCCGCAATGTGAAAAAATCTGAAGCTAGTAGTAAGAAAGCTGAAGAAGAAACTACTGATAAAGATGCAGAAACTATTTTCTCACAGTTCAAAAGTGGTGAAAAGAAACTTACCACAGAAAGTTTACTTACTCTGCAAAAATCAGGTTTTATGAAAAATAAATAAGAGGTTTTTCACCTCTTTTTAAAATTTACTTTTTTGATTCTAAAAGACCGAGATAGTTTTCTCTAAATTCTGAATCTCTCATTAAACAGTAATCGGCATCAAACACTGTTTCTTTTTGAATCCTGTCCCAAACTTCTTTAATTGTATTTTTGTATATATTCCCATAGGACAGAGGCATACATGCACAGGGATATACATTCCCTTCCGGGGTGAAATGCAACCATTTTTTACCTGCAAAACAGCCGGTCATTTCCAGAATATGAGGTACTGAAAAAATTCTTGGACCTTTTATAGAATTAGCATACTTTACAAATCTATCAAACCTTTCATAATCCATGTGAGACAATGTCTCTGCTTCATGGTCTATCCATCGACCTGTTGGTACTACTTCAAAAAAGGATAGTTCATGAACACCCATTTCATATGCAAGTTCATAGAAATCGTACAATTCATCGATGTTGCGTTTTGTGAGCACTACATACATGTTTACAAGTAACCCTGCATCAAGGGAATTTTTTATAGCAGACATAGCCTCTTTAAAAACCCCCTCCCGGCCTCTCATCATATCATGATTGTACTCTCTCGTACTATCCAGACTTACAGTCAACATGTCCAAACCTGCTTTTTTTAAATCCTCTGCTTTCTGCCGATTCAAGCCGACACCGGATGTGAACAAACCTGATATTGCTCGTGTAGAATCCACATAACTTACCAAATTTTCCAGCCCATCATATACAAGAGGTTCTCCCCCATCAAATATTACAAAAGTAGAACCCATATCAAGGCACTGGTCAATTATGTCCTTCACAGTGTAAGGTTCAAGGCTTTTTTTATTATTGGTATCAGGTAATGCACAGTGGACACAATTGTTTGGACACTGTTCTGTTATTGATATTGTTACCTGTTCAGGTGTATATCTACCTATACTAGCATTAATCTGGGAAGATACTAAGCGGGAAAAAGGTTTGCTTGGTATCGGAGGCATCCATGTGGAAAAAATTAGGTGATCATTTTCCACTTTTGCAGGTTTTACTCCATCAAAATATTCAAGCATATTTGAAACAAAAGGTCGCAAAACTGGAGATGCTATACCTTCTGTTTTTATTTTTACATATCCGTTATCTACAACCGCATAAACTTTAAAAAACGGATTTTTATAAAGGGTATATTTCATATTATAAACCAACTGGATTATCTATTTCTTAACAATGCCCTATATGATAGTAATGATTTTGGATTATTCCTTAGTAAATACATACCTATCTGCATTGCCTGATTTAAGGGATTACCACTAATAAAAGATAAATCATTGCCCTCGAAACTTTTCATCATATCATCGATTTCATCATCATTCATTTTACGAAGAGTTTCAAGAGCTATTCGGCCAAGGTGATACTCGGTTCTGAATTCTTTATTCCATATTTTTCTGTATTGTGAAAGTACATTCTTTGATACATCATTTTTGGATAACGCTTCAGCTGCAATATCACCTGCTATTTGACCCGCACGCATTCCGTATCCAATACCGGACTGACCCGCCGCACCACCAACAACCATAATTCCATCTGAAACTATCTCATCAGGAATACAGGCTATCGGGTCACCACCTGTTTTTTTATCAAGAATCTTTAAGTCGTTCATACCTTTGGATTTTTTAAAGCTTTCTATCCAGTTATTAAAAAATTCAGAAACATCTCTACCATGTCTTCTTACATAGACGCCGAGTGTAGCCCTATTACCACCACAGGGTGAATAGGTGGATTTCCAGCCAGGTGCTACACTGCCCAGATAATATTCAAACATATCAGGTTTTCCTATACCATCAGATTCAATTTCTGCTTCCATTGCCCATGCTATATCATCTGGATATTTTACAGGATTCAAACCAAGAAGTCTTGCTATATAGGATTTAATACCATCTGCTACAATGACAATCTTTGTTCGAAATGTACCCTGTGAGGTACTTACTACAAAAAAATCCCCACTTTTAATTACATTATAAGCTTCAACATCTGTACGTATTTCAACTCCTGTATTTCTAACCTGTTCAGCGTAATAGGTATCAAATTTAGACCGGTCAATAAAAAAACCGGTTGATTTAACTGATACATAATTTCCTGATGGTGATATAATATGTGCACCATTCAGTTTTTTTATGACATAGCTCTGATCTACTTCCTCACCTGTTTTGTCAATCATTGATTTAAAAAAAGTATTTGCAGGATGGGTAGATGTTCCAATCTCTGATTTTTTATCTAAAAGTATTACATCTGCACCACCTGATGATGCATTTCTGGCTGCCATCAATCCGGCAGGTGAAGCTCCAATTACAAGCACATCAGCATTCATATTATCAATTTCCTCTAATCAATCACCATAATATTGCAGTATAACCACCTACCAGTGTAGAAAAAAGGACATCCAATATAAGTGAACCAAACATTATGCCCCTATATCTTGAGCCCTGAAGGAATAGGTCACCTCCTCTTTCAGGAGTGGATTTTTTTATAAAATCAAATGATTGCATAATTATCCACAGACCACCTATAACAGCCCCTATAAAAAATACAGGACCCAATCTGGCAGTCCAGCCTATAATCAACGAGGCTAATACACCAATAACCCAACATGCAGTAACAAATTTTGCGGTTGTTGTAACTCCAAAGACAACTGGAAAAGTGGGTTTGTTTTTCTCACGGTCACCATCAACATCTCTTGCAACTCCTGAGAGGGTAAAACCCCAATCAGTTACACACATCATAATTCCCAGAAATACACCCGGGATTGGGAGAATTACCTCATCAGCACCCATTAAAATTCCTGCCGGATCAAAAGCCAGCCAGATACCTATAGGCACAAGTCCATAAGCAATTCCAACAGGTACAAAACTGAAAAAGGTTTCACTTTTAGCAAATTTTGAATAAATGCTGATTGTGGCTACTGCCATTACGAGTACTACAAATGATTCGGGGTTTAGATATAAGGCTGCAGCAGAAGCAACTATCACTAAAAAAAGTGAATACATCAGTGCTTTTTTAACTGATAGCTGGGATGAAACAAGGGGGCGGTTAGGGAGGTTTATTTTATCTACTTCTACATCGCAACAATCATTATACACATACGAACTTGTTATCGCTGCGTATCCACCTATGACTGCTATTATAAAAGGGATAACTGGTGGCAGTGTTCCCATTGCCAAGTAAGATGCAAGTAAAGCACTTGCTGCCGGCAATGCCAAATCCATATCCGCTATTTCTGGTCTCAGTAATTCAATGTATGGATGTAGCGTTTTTGCTTTTTTTGAGGATACCAATATATCACCGGTTACAAAGGCATAATTTTGGTTTAGTTACAATTATTACTCATATCTTCTTACAAGATTTGCCATTTCAGAAATTTTATCAAGCAATGGATGGTACAAATCATATTCATAAACAAAAGTGAAATTTGCTTCTGGATTCTGTTCAATAAGTTTTATAGTATTTAAAAGTGCCACTTCAATCGATTCATAATCAGGTCTGGATATTGTCTCAATATTGAAAGGATAGGTTTCCATCAAATCGACAGGAAAAGTTCCGAGTGGAGGATTAAACATTAAAATATTATCAAACTCATCATCCTGTTTTGTGGAATTACTACGAATAATAGCTGAACCGTTTACAGTAAAACGTTCAATTCGTTTTGAAAAATGCAACACTTCTGGTCTTTTGGATGACTCAGGTCCACAGTAAAAAATTGTCGATTTTGTAACAGGATTGTATTTTTCCATCCAGTCAGAATACGTGTACATCTTTTTTAACGCTTCAAGAAGTCTTGGATGCGACCTACAACGCTGTTCTACCAGTTCAAGCAAATCCCCTTCTTTTATTGATTGTTTAATCAAATTCATTTCTTCAAATGTTACATAGAGGTTGTGTTTTGCAAGGAGTTCAACATTGTTTTCTTCACTTTTAAGTTCCTGTGCAGTATAATTTGCACACACTGGGCAGGAGCAGGGCAAATAATGCAGGTCTTCAAGATGGTAAGTTCCATAGACTGTTATATACCGTTTATTCTTTGCATACAATGCATAGGCTGCTGAATCGAATAAGTCGCAACCGAGTGCTACCTCAAGTGCAAAACCCATTGGATGCCCTGCTCCAAAGAGATGCACAGGTGATGAGGGTTTCAGTCCTTTTTTGGATGAAACTATTACATCAACAAGTTTACTAAATCGATAATCTTCCATTAAAGGCACGACAGCCCCTATGGGATAGACGTCAAAATCAAGTTCTGATAATTCCTGTGCACATTTTTCTCTAAGATCTGAATATGTTGAACCCTGTACAGGACCTGCAAGTAACATATCATCTGTAAATTTTTCACGTGCTTTTGTTAAACGTTCTACTGTTGTATTGATTTCAGAACTTGCTTTCTCATAGGAAACATCAGGAGGTGTTGGAATATCAAGAGGTACTGCTATGTCAGAACCTATTTTTTTCTGGAAATCGATTATTTCTTCATTTGTGATTTCTACATCTCCGTAAACAGATAACTGGAAAGAACCTGAATCTGTCATTATGGGTCCATCAAAACCAAGTAGTTCGTGAAGTCCTTCATTGAGGGCTTTATCATGCAGTTTTTCGGAGCGATAAATAATATATGAATTGGTTATCAGTATTTGTGCACCGAAATCTTTCATTTCATCAATATCAATTAATGGAATATTTGGATTGATAACGGGCATAATTGTAGGGGTCTCTATAGTACCATGTCTGGTTACAAGTTTACCTATTCGCCCTGCTGCATCTTTTTGGGTAATTTCAAATATGGATGACATGATTACTCTGGTATGAATTGTTTATTACACTTAAGGTTATTCATGGATACCAACGTAATTATAAATGGAAATTGTAAAAATAGAAAAAGTAACCAGTTATCAGATTTTATTAATAAAACTGAATATTCTGCAAAAATTAGTTGTAATTAAAAAAATAGTGTGGTGTATGTGAATGATAAGTAAAGTGAGTATAGCAGCTATCCGCAGTTCCCAAAGGCTCTCGCACTTTAGTACCGTACGGAACGTGGGCGGGCTTATCTGCTGTGTTCGGGATGG
>NZ_JAHENT010000088.1 GCF_018609725.1 Methanohalobium sp.
AATCTCTACATCGTATCTTTCTCCAGATCGGACTGGAGCTGATTCATCTCTATAATACAAATTTTTCACATCCTTGTTTTAAAGCTAAAAGATTTAACCAGGATGGATAACATAACGGAAAAAAGTATGTACAATTAAAATAACATCATTTAATACCAATACGTATAATCAAACAGTCTTTATCTTTAAGCGTATTATATAACGACTTTTATTTATATAAGGGTTTTGTAAGTTTTATATGTGTCACAGGAAGCTAATAATAAGATAAATTTTTACTACTGGAATTCAGGTACAAATACTAAAATTCGACAAGTTATCGGATATGTTTAATGATTATACATTTCTGTATAGAGACTCAAGGTTATTAGAATATGGATAGATTTAGTGCCATGCAGGATAGAATGGAAATTGAATGAATCACAGCTATCTTAGCCCCATATAATGCTGGATGCTCATTATAATTAGTTCATCACAGGATGATTGGTATCAAGTAATATAGATACCAAATTTTTTAGGTACTGTTATTGTGAAAAGTATAGAATTAACAATTAAACACGATGACAAATTTTGAACCATTTATAGTCTCTACTTCAAGTACACCATCAATCTGATCGACAAGGCTATTTACTAACTGCAGACCAAGTGTATCGGGTTCTTCTATATCAATATCCTCTGAAAAGCCCTTGCCATCATCAGCTACAATTAATTTACAAGTTCCTTCTTCATTCTGATAAAGTCCAACATATACTTCACCTTGTTCATCACCAAGGAACGCATGTTTCAAAGAATTAGACAGGAGCTCATTGATGAGCATTCCAAGTGGGATGATGGTATCGATACCAAGATATATGTCCTGAACATCAATGTTTATTGTAATGTTAGAACTATCATATAGGCCTATCAAATGGTCAACAAAATCTTCCACGTAATCTTTTAAGTTCACATTTTCCAGTCCACTGGTTTGGTATAATTTGTTATGGACAAGAGACATCGATTTGACACGGTTTTGTGTATCTATGAACGCATCTTTGACTTCTTCATCTGTGAATTTTTCTGATTGAAGGTTGAGCAAACTTGATATAACCTGAAGGTTATTTTTTATTCTGTGATGGAGTTCAAGTTCTCTTGTCCTTTCAGCATCTATGATATCCCTTGTCTGTTCCCGGACACGATGTTCAAGATCTCTATTTATTTTTTCCAATTCCTCTGCATATTCCTGTAGTTTTTCTTCGGTTTTAATTTTCTCTGTGATATCATTGGCAACACTTATAATACCAATTATATCACCACTGGTATTTCGAACTGGGTCCTTTTTAACATACAATATACTGTTTGTAAAGTTTACAGTATATTCATGATGTTTTCCGGTTTTTACAATCTCATTTATAGGGCAATTGTCACAAATTTCTGATTTATTGTACAGCATATTATAACAATACTGGCCTATCAAATCACTACAATTTAGACCTGTAAATTTAGACGTTGCTTTATTACACCATAAAATCTTGCCTTCAAGGTCATGGTACATAATTATTTCCGAAGTAGAATTAAGGATAACCCTTTTTTCATATTCAGATTTTTCTAATTTATCATACATTCGTTTCCTTTCAGTGATATCCAGTGAGCTACCAACAATTCCAATGACGTTTCCTTCAACATCAAAATAAGGTACTTTGGATGTAAGAGCCCACCCTTTTTCACCTTTTAATGTTATGTATGTTTCTTCAAAATTATAAATCGGTTTTCTGGATTCCATAACCGATATGTCATCTGAACGGAATTTTTCTGCTTCTTTTTCTGGGAACAAATCAAAATCATTCTTGCCTTTTATATTTTCAACTGACAAACCAACCAATTTATAAAAAGCATCATTTGCTGTAAGATAATTCAATTCGTTGTCTTTTAAAAATACATAAGCAGGTGTGGATGATAATAGTGCATTTTGTTCTTCTATTTTTCTTTGAATTAGTTTTTCTGTGTTTTTACTCTCAGTTATGTCACGAGCTACGCTAAGAACAGCTGTTTTTCCTCCATAATTAATCAAGGTTGAATTGATTTCTACCGGGATTTTATCACCATTATTTGTTACATGGACCGATTTAAACCTTTGTTTCCCATTTTCAGGAATATTTAGAATCTTATTTTTTACACCGTAATCATCATAAAGTTCATCTATATCCTTAACATGCATTGAAAGTAATTCTTGCCTGGTATAACCCAATCTTTTAACAGCAGTTTCATTAACATCAAGGATGTTGCCTTCCAAATCATCTACAAAAAGAGCTTCTTCCATGTTGTTAAAAAGACAATTGTATTCATCTATTTTTCGTTGTAAATCATCTTTTAAGTTTTTATATTCTGTGATATCGTTAAAGATAGTTACAAAATATCCTTTTTCAGATGATATAGCAGATATTTTGAAATATTTATCAAGTGGTGGAAAATAAGTTTCAAGATATGTTTGTTCACCGGTTTCAGCCACTTTTGCATATGTGGATAAATAAGGGGGTTCGCCTGTGCCATAAACCTCTGATGCCTGTTTACCTGCTACTTCTTCTTTTTTTAAACCGAGTATCGATTCATAAGCAGGATTACAATCTATTATTAAGTAATCAACAGGATATCCTTTTTTATTATAGATGATTTCATGAATACAAACCCCTTCATTCATCACCATATAAAGTGAATTATATACATTATTGGGTATTTTTGAATCCTCCTGAATATCAAAAATCAGTTACATTTATGTGTAGAAACTTAATCCTCAATATTTAATCGTTTTGACAAACTATTGGTTGAATATTAAAAACATTAAGCAATATTTAGTCTGCTGCAGTTTTTAGTCAGTAATATGGGTTCAATCTCAATATTGGTTTTATCATCTATATTCTGGAAAATGATAACTATTACCTGCATCTGACTAAAAGTGACATGTAATGTTCGATGTTAACAATAAGACCAGTTTATTAACATGGGACTTATAATTTAATTTATTGTATATACCATGGGGTTCTAGGATAATTCGCAGCTATCTTAGCCCCTCATAAAATATTGCAATTTAGGCTTTATAAAAATCCTTAATAAAAAATATCATAACCTTAGATAGAATTTATTACTATTGATTATTTTCATTGTTACATGAAACAATGAAAAGTTTGTATATATTATGATGGGGGAAGTATATGAAAAATATGACCGCATTGGTCAAAGTTATCATGGTATTGACCTTTCTGACAATGTTAATTGTAAATGTGCTGGCCAATATTCTGACAATCAATGAAGTAACCACTGGACAAGTTTCAGATTCCTTCCCTAATCCATTTGCTCCGGCAGGTCTGACCTTTTCAATATTGGGGCTAATATACCTATTGCTTGCAGGATATACACTTTACCATGTTGGACTTATTCAGAGCGACACAAAAACATTCAAAACTGAACTATTCAATAAGATTGGAATATTATTCTCAGTATCTTCCATAGCCAATGCAGCCTGGGTTTTCTCATGGCATTATTACAAAATTCCATTATCCATGCTGTTAATCGATGTAATACTAATTTGCTTGGTACTGATAAATAGATTGACAACTAATAAAAGTTTCTCTGCAAAAGATTATTTCTTCATCAGGCTTCCATTCAGTGTATATTTTGATGGATTACTATAGCGACCATTGCGAATGCAACTGTACTTCTAGTAAGCATCGGATGGGATTGGTTCGGTTTGTCTGAGGTTACTTGGACTATTGTGATACCTGCTGTCGGGCTTACAATTGCAACCGTGACAATGATTAAAAACAGAGATGTAGCTTACGGACTTGTTTTTATTTGGGCATATGCAGGAATTTTGCTAAAGCACGTATCATTTGAAGGCTTTGGAACCCAATATCCTGCGATTATCGCTACAGCAATAATTAGTATTACCTTATTGCTTTTTGCTGAGGCATATATTTTGACCTCAAAAAAGGAAGAAATAGTGTTTAATTATTGATTACCAACACTATTGTAGTATATTTCCTCGTATGGTTGAACTACCACAAACCCATCGCCTTCAAATTTCATCTGAATAGATTCACCGCTTTCACGACCGATGAAAGTCTTGAAAGATACATCGGTATTTATATCAGGGTTGAGATTACCTGACCATGCAACAGTTGTATCTGGGTCTGTATATATTGGTTTATCTTTACTAACTTTAAATGTTAGCGGGTCATAATGAGTAGTAATTGCAACCATTCCTTCACCCTCAATCTTAACATTGAAAAGTCCGCCTGAAACTGCTCCAGCAATACTTTTCATGGAATGTACATCCCAGTCAAGACCATCCTCGAAAGCTAGAAGGTCATTTGAATTGACAGTAATCGATTCACCTTTTAAATCGATGATAGAAATCTTTTTACCATCTTCTGCAAAGTATGCTTGACCAGTACCCTGGGCTTTCATGAGTTCCATTTCTTCTCCTGTCAGTTTACTTTTCAGAAGTTTACCAATCCCATGTTCAGTAATACCCTCTCTTTCAAATTTGATATCACCATGGTATGCAATCATTGAACCGGTTTTAGCCCATATTTTATCATCTTCAAGGTTTGCTATTAGAATTCTTCCACGTTCTAATCCAAATTTTTCTTCTGAATGGTCGGATTGTTTAGTCTGTTCTAGAAATTCATTTACAGTATAGTTGGTCATTATGACTTCTCCTAACAATTGATTATATTTTAGTTCAAATTTTTAAATCTATGCTTGATTGTATATTGGTTATACACGTTAGATAAAAAATTGATAAAAGGTAGGTTAACCTGTTTATCTTTCCACTGATACACTACCACTTGCAGATTCAGTGCCTTTTACCACAACAGTACTGCTTGTCCCTGTTCCTTCAACTCTGGAATCAAATTTCTGTTCAATGGATTTGAAATTAATCTGCTTCTTACTATTGGCATCAACTTCTATTTCCCAGATTACTTTATCAACAAGTGTTTCATCAGGTTCGATACTAGTATCAATTATTTCTCCATTTATCCACTGATGTTCTACAGTAACCTCCCTTGTTTCATCTGCATGGTTTGTAATGGTGATGTTAATCTCCCTTGTGATATTGTTCTGGTTCATCTGTGCATCTAAAACTTTTGTACTACCTTCGATATCATATGATTTTCCAAGGTCTATTTCTATATCATCATCTTCTACAGTTCTTTCTATGAGATCACTACCTACCATGACTTTCGAACCATTATGGTTTCGATATATGCCTAATCTACCCTCTGGGAGGTCTTTCATATTGTTTTCAAACGTTAGCTTTTTAGATACAGTTCTGGAATGGTCGCTGTGAGCTGAACTCTTGTAGACGTAGCTAATGTCTGTATCAACAGTATCACTCATGTAATTGATTGATTTTTTACTGTAGGAATCAATGGTATACATTCCTAGATTGTATAGATTTACTCTCCCTATTTTCTGGGGACCATCTACCGCAGTGGATTTAAATGCTTCAGCACCTGAACCCATAGAATCTCCATATTCAGGTAAAATAATTCTACCACTTCTCACATCACCAGATATCAGGTTAATTTGCCCATCGAATGTTTTACCGCTTGGGTTTTGTATTACAATATCTCCTTCAAACTCGCTCTCAGATTGAGGTCCATCATTTAGCATGAGTTCATATGAAGGATTCCATGTTACTCCTTCTATCCTATATTTAAGTTTAAACTCGTAATTACCTTCGTTCTGAGCTCTTATTTTTGCTTTGACGTCAGGGCGATTACCATTTTCTGCAATCATGCGGTTGATATTTTCTCTGTTTATATAGGATATTCCTTCATCGGTATCCATTACAATGTTCATTCCCTCAGTACGAACCAATTTTCCTGTGACGTTTTGGCCTGAAGAGAATACAACGGTTATTTCTTCACCAATATTTTCCTCAAAGCCATTAGCTGTGTTTAGTTTGATTTCTGTAACTTCTACATTTTCCGAATTTATCGGCTCAAGCTCGATATTTGATTCTGATAAACGGAGTTCATCAATGTTAAGTGGGCTGGTAGTATTGACGTTTATCCACTGTGTACCGTCTTCTAAATCAACAGACATTTGTCTTTCTACAACTGCTCCCTGATGGGAATCATAGATCATATATTCCTCAACTTTTTCATCGGAAGTACCGTAAACCTGTAGTGGTATTGATATTGCCAGTAATGCTATTAATGCAACGCTTATTATTGATTTTTTAATATTGCCATTCATATGTATCACGATACAAAATTCATGCAGTGAACTATTAAAAAAATAGTTATTTTGTTAGGTTGACACCTAACGATTCCTTCAATAATGTAACCAATTGCATAAATCTAATAAGATATGTCATTCTATCTATCTATAGGGAATTTGGAAAATATTAAAAGGGTACTTTCAAATGTTATGAGAAATGATCTTCTCAGATTCAATTTTCTTGCTATAATTGTTGGAATTATTGCAGGACTGGGGGCAGTATTTTTCAGGATAATTATCTAGGCTGTGCAACAGGTACTTTATTGGTCAAATTTAAACCCAGGTAGTGTCACCTTTAAGCTTTATCCTGTACAAAACTTATATTCTTTACTTGAGCCTTTTGGAGTTTTTCGATTATTAATTATACTAGTTATTGGAGGATTCATCGTTGGTTCTTTTATATCACTAACAACGAAAAAAGTTAGTGGTCATGGTGTACCCGAGATACTGGAGGCAATACTTACAAAAGGGGGATATATCAACCCAAAAATCGCTCTATATAAGACCATCGTATCAGGGGTTACCATTGGTAGCGGTTTTTCATTGGGACGTGAAGGTCCAATTGCACAAATAGGAAGTGCCACAGAATCATATGTAGGACAATTTACAAATAAGACAGGTGGATGAACACTTTGCTTTCTGGGCTTTATTCATCACATAATTTTCTTTGATATCGAACGTATCCATCATTGGAACCTCCATTGGCGACATCTGTTTGATTTTACCGCAATCCGAATCTATTCGATAAGAATTTTGTCTCCTTTCTTTTCTCCTTTTATATTGTGTACAAATCCGCAGATAGTTGAATTAACGGTAACCTCAAACATTGTTTATCCCCCATCCTCTGATGTATTGTAGCTTTCAAATTTGAATTTATCATGTCTACTTCTCATAATCCTTACAAGCGAGAGCATCACCGGTACCTCAACAAGTACACCTACAACGGTTGCAAGTGTTGCCCCTGAGCCTGCACCGAACAGTATCAGGGTTGTTGCAACAGCCAGTTCAAAGAAATTGCTGGGTGCTATGAAAGTTGATGGGGCAGCTTCATAATAAGGGATTTTTAGTAATTTTGCCCCAGTGTAACTGATTCCAAAGATAAAGTATGTCTGTACAATGATGGGGATTGCTAAAAGGACAATATGAACTGGATAATTTATGATTCTCTCACCCTGGAGTGTAAAAATCAGAACAAGGGTTACAAGTAGCCCTGCTGGAGTAACCCATTCAAGGTCTTTAATCAATTTGTTTTCGAGCCAGTTGATGCCTTTTTTCTGTATTGTAATATGTCGTGTTAGTACAGCAAGACCCAAAGGGATAGCCACATAGAACAGTACCGAGAAAAAGATAGTACTAATGGGTATCGGGAAATCAGTAGTTTCACCGACAAGGAATGCACCCAGCGGAGCGAACAATATCAGTATGATTAAATCGTTGACAGACACCTGGACAAGGGCATAGCTGATGTTTCCGTTCGCAAGAAATGTCCATACAAGCACCATGGCTGTACATGGTGCAAGCCCAAGTATAATCAAACCCGCAATGTATTCAGACTGCAAATAAGCAGGTATAAAACCTGAAAATACCATGCTGATAAAAAACACCGCAATAAGTGTCATGGTGAACGGTTTTATTGCCCAGTTAACAAATACTGTAAGTGACAGGGGTTTGGAATTTCTTCTGACATTTAGAATCTCGCTGAAACTGATTTTTAGCATGATGGGATACATCATCACAAGCAGTACAACTGCAATAGGTATCGATACATTTGCAATTTTGAATTCACCAAGCATATTTGCAAATCCCGGGAAGAAATATCCGATAAATGTTCCCAGAACAATACAGATACCAACCCAGATCGAGAGATATTTACTGAAAAAATCAAGTTCTCTGTCTTCTTCCATGCTTTCACCCCGAAATATCAGGGTATTATTAAAATCGGTTTCCAGGTTTTATTCAAAAGGTTATAGGCTGTACTTCCAAGCAGGAATTTTTTAATCATACCCTTAATACTTGCCCTGAGGACAATTAGCGTGGCATCTTTTGCATCTGCAGATTTGTTGATTTCTTCTGCAGGGTTACCGGTAGAAACGATTGTTTCAACATTGATCCCTTCAAGTTTATTTCCTGCCTCTGCAAGTTTTGATTCGTTTTGCTTTTTCACTTGTTCGATTCCAGAGATGTCCTTTGTTTTTTTAATCACATTTATCAGGTAGATTTTATCCATATAGTTTTGAAGAGGAGCAATTTTTGCAATAACTTCCAATGATTTGTTTGAAAAATCCAATGGGACCATCGGTCTTTTAAATGTGGGGTTGCAGACCTTTTCATAGGTCTCTTCTTTACTACCCTCTTGCAGTTTATATTTTTCAACAAGCAGCATTTTTCCAGAATTATTTGCCACATAATCGGTAGTTCTTCCAAGCATTCGGCCTTTAACCGGGTTTTTAATGGTAGAACCCATGATGATGCAGTCCACATCATATTCATTGCCAACATTTGCAATCGTGCTTTTAACTTCACCCTGTATTACAAAGGTTTGTGAGTCGATGTCTATATTTTCAAGGTATTGTTTGTACTCTTTGATCACTTCATTTGCATTTTTTTCAAACATGGGTGCAAGCCCTTGAGCGTGATAGATATCCACAACATGTAATAGTATGATTTTTTCCAGACCGAGTGCTTTGAACTGATCTACACATCCAAGCAGATCATGGCTCTGGATTGTGAAATCAACCGGGATAAGTATTCTTTTGACCATGTAATCCCACATTATAGAGTTAACTCTGTTAACTTACTATTTCAAATATAATTGAAATTATATATACATTTTATCATTAAAAATTAAATTCCTATGTAATTGGAATAAAAAAAGAAACTGAAATACGATACTGTAAATACATTTTAAATATGATAGAACACTAATATTGGAAATGAGTTATTTTTCCAATTTTCTTTTCATATCTTCAAATTCATCTTCAGTAATTTCACCTTTAGCGTACCGTTGTTTTAAAATTTCCATTGCAGAATCTGAATTTTGATATTGAGCCCTGTTTTCAGTACTGGTTTTATTCTGATTGACCAGCCATACAATTAAAAGCACAACACCAATGATTACCAGTATCCAGAATATCATACCTATAATCATAAATCCCGGTCCATAACTTCCAGGAAACCAATGCATAACCACTCCCCCTTTAAAACATTTGATAGTAAATTCATACCAGAATTAAACATCAATAATACTGGCTATTACTCGAATGTATAATTAGCACTTTCTTTTATTTAAATCCCAATCTTTTATATTCCAAATTAATATGCCAAGTAATTCCCTAAGATTATCAGTATTTAACTCTCATTTATCTTTCATTGCTCTTATTTTATACTGACGATGGAATCCACATCTAGATATTTCTTCTTTTCCGACCATTGATAATAGAGCATCTTGAGGAAATTTGTATTCATCTATTATTTGGATGTCCTTGAAGCCTACATTTTTAATTTAGTCAATACAATTATCTTTTTTCACAGCTCCTGAGATACAACCCACATAAGCTTTAATTGAATTATATTAAAAGAATTTACTATGTTTAAAATACCAATGCAAATTAATTTAGATTTTTCTTTTTTGATGCCCACTCCATCAGAGGTATCATTGAATCTCTTAATTCAATACCATCCTGTGTTAATGAGTATTCTACTCTCAGTGGTATTTCACCAAATGTTTCTCTTTTAATCAGTCCGAAGTTCTCCAATTCTTTCAGTCTGTCTGCTAAAGTTTTCGGGCTTATATCAACCAGATTTTCCATGATTTCATTATATCTTATTTTTTCATTATTTCCAATGGTTGCAATAATCAACAATGCCCATTTTTTGCTAATCACATTTATAACGTTATCAACCGGGCATAAACAGACCTCGTCTCCTCCTTTCTGTGTACAATTAATGTTTTTACAGTGAGTATTACTTTCTTTTTTCATAGTAAATCACCTTTATGTAATCCACTTTATAATTATAAACTTGGTAATTTAAGTACTTCATTGTTTATCTTAACTATGTAAAATAAAGTGGAGATGATTGAATATGTGTTGTGAATCACAAAAACATCAAAGAGGTTATAAACCTTTAAAATCTGCTCTAAGTAGTGAATGTGGATGTAACTATGGACGTTCTTTTAGGAATTATTTAACTGTTAAAGAAAAACAGGAATTTTTGGAAGAATATAAGAGCCAGCTTAAAGAAGAATTGAAAGCTGTAGATGAACATCTTCAAGACCTTAAAGGATAAATGTATGAAACAAGGTAGTTGTCCTCACCGAATTTTTTGGAGGTTAAAAAAGGAATAAAACGTTATCTTTCTTTTCTTCTTTTTTGATGAGGTATATTTATGTCTGCGATACAGGTCGAAAATTTAACAAAAACGTTTGGAGATTTTGTGGCAGTAAATGGCATTAGTTTTGAGGTAGCAAAGGGTGAATTTTTCGGATTACTGGGACCTAATGGAGCTGGTAAAACCACTGCAATAAGGATGCTGGTAGGACTGCTTACATCCAATGATGGTTCTATATTAATCCAGGGACTGGATATAACAAAGGATGTTATAAGTGCGAAAATGAAACTGAGCACTGTTCCTGAAACCAGAAATGTATACACGGATTTAAGTGCGAGAGAAAACATACAGCTTGCAGGGAAATTCTACGGTTTATCGAAAAATGAAATTGCAGAAAAATCTGATGAACTATTGAATGAACTTGGACTCTCTGATAGGGGAGATGACCCTGTTATCAACTTTTCCAAAGGCATGCGTCAGAGAGTTAGCATTGCTTGTGCAGTTATTAATGAACCAGATATTCTCATATTAGACGAACCTACTGAAGGACTGGATGTTCAAAGTCGGAGGCTTTTGATTAATAAAATGAAGCAGATGAATGAAAATGGAACCACTGTTATATTAACAACTCACAATATTGAAGAAGCTAACCAATTGTGTGAAAGGGTATGTATAATAAATAAAGGTAAGATAGCTGCTATTGATAGACCTGAAACCTTAACATCCACTTTCGATAAAACTCAATCAATCGAGATATCCTTTAATTGCTCAGTGACTCAGGACTTTTTCGAACCTGTTTCTGTGTACAGAATAGAAAACTATGGAGATAAATGGAGATTGTATACTTCCAGTCCGGACAGAACCATTAAACATCTCTCAAAAATAGCTGAATACCAAGGCTTAGAAATAATATCACTTAGAACACTTGGTCCCAGTCTGGAAGAGGCTTTTGTCAGTCTCACAGAGGTTAAAAAATGAAACCACATATCAACACAATGATCAGAGGCGTTTTAACAGTTGCCGAAAAGGACATCAGGATATATTATAATAAACCGCCTGTAATTATATTTGGACTTATCTTCCCATTCTTCATGTTTCTCGCTTTCTACATCGGTCGGGACATGGATTTGTCTACTTTATTCCCGGGTTTTATCTCCATGGCATTGTTCTTTACTGCATCTTCAGTAGGCCCGTTGATCACTCCGTGGGAAAAACAACAAGGAACCTATGAACGGTTGTTATCGTTCCCAGTAAACATTAATACTATATTACTGGGTGATATCCTTGCGGGTGCAACTTTTGGGTTCATGATAAGTATTGTTGTTATAGTAGCAAGCGTTGTTCTTCTCGGTGTTGTTATAGAACAAATCATGGTTTTGATACTGTCTCTCATCCTAGGCAGCATGTGCTTTGCAGCGCTTGGTGTCCTGTTAGCATCACCCAGCAGTCAAGCACCATCCAATATCATGATGCTTTCATCATTGGTACGTTTTCCACTGATTTTCATCAGCGGAATCTTCATACCCATAAAAGAGCTTGAAGGTACAGGAAGGATACTGTCTCAGATATCTCCTCTAACATATCTGGTTGATATCTTCAATGCTGGATTTTACGGAACTTCAGTATTTGCTATTAGTATTGACGTTCTGATATTATCTGCATTTACTTTATTGTTTGTTTATGTTGCCAGTTTGTTCCACAAAAAGAATATGTTAAAGGGGTTGTGATTTGTTCCAACTTCTCTTTTGATAAAAAAGTAAAATTTATCGGAAATTATCTGAACACATAACAGGTTTTTAGGAATATCTTTGAAACCCAAAATAAATACTACTTTGCCATAGGATTTTTTGATGTTGAATACTACCACAACCTGCGCCGTTACTGTAAAAAACGTAGCATTAGTGGTAGTACTCTTAGCTTGAGCAAGAAATGAAAAAATCATTCTGGCTCAAGTGTGCTGTTTTTCGGTTAATTTAATCTATTAATCCATTCGGTTTCTTGTGCCCGTTTGATTTTTTCAGTGGAAGATTTAAGAAGAGTTGAACATGTAAGAATTGAACGGGGCGAAAGTGCTGGTTAAAAGTCTAGAAGACCTTGGAGTTGAACACATATTTGGTTATACAGGTGCGGCCATCCTTCCTGTATTTCACGATCTGCACAACAGTGATATTGAGATAACCATCAGTTCTAATGAACAATCTGCCGCATTCAGTGCAGCCGGGTACTCAAGATCAAGTGACAAGGTAGGTGTGGCTATAGTCACTTCTGGACCTGCAATAACAAATACCCTCACAAGTGTTGCGGATGCTTATGGTGATAGTATCCCGATGTTTTTATTTGCAGGACAGGTACACGAACATAAGATAGGAACTGATTCTTTCCAGCATATCAATGTAGCAGGTATTTTCGAAGATGCTGCAAAAAAAGTAATCCAGCTGTCAAACAATGATGATATTGAATCAATAGTAAAAGATGCCTATTATTTTGCTATGTCAGGAAAACCCGGTCATGTAGTCATAGATTTTCCACTTGATAAACAGCAGAAAATTCATGAATATAAAGGCAGAGATGTTGGTATATTTAAAGAAAGTTATCGTGATGATAAACATTTGAGCGACAGGCAATGCGAAGAATTTTATAATCTGTTGCTGAATTCCAGAAAACCTCTACTTTATCTGGGTGGTGGGCTTAATTCTAGAAAAGGTAGACAGGCTATAAGAGCCTTTAATGAATATTTCAAAATACATCTGTCAATACATTGATGGCAAAAGGTGTTGTAGATGAGAGAGACAATCTGAACCTTGGAATGCTTGGTATGTTCGGGACTCCCTATGCAAACATGATTATCCAGGAAAACGATTTTTTTTTCTTTGCCATTGGAGTTAGATGGGATGATCGAATTGCTGAAAAAACAGGTTTCGGGATAGACGCAGACATTGCATATATAGATATAAATCCTGAAAAAATGCACCAGATAAAGATTGAAAACTTCCCGAAATTTACGTTTATAGGCGACAGTGCTACTGCTCTTATGGACCTGCTAAATTATGCAAAAAGAAATGATTTAAAATTGGATATTGATCAATGGCGAAACAGTGCTATACAACTTAAATATTCTTGGCCTTTGAATTACAATCGTAGTTCTGAGAGTATACAGGCAGCAGAGACGATGGATTTATTGGCCGGTTTAATTGATGAAAATGTCAAAATAACAACTGGTGTCGGTAACCATCAGATGCTTGCAGCACAATATCTCAAGATGCAGAAAGAACAAAGTTTCATGTCTTCAGGTTCATTTGGGACCATGGGATTTGCGATTCCTACTGCTATAAGAGTCCATCATGCCAATCCTGATTCAGATGTTATTGCTATTGATGGTGACGGCAGTTTAAAAATGAATCTGGGTGAGCTGCACACAATAGCAGCTTCAGACTTGCCTATCAAGATACTGTTGTTAAATAATATGAGCGACGGTATGGTGTTAAACCTTCAGGATGTATCCTATGAAGTTATTCGTACAGGAACCCAGAGACAGAAAGATGTTCAATTTGCAGAAATCGCCAAATCCTTTGGTTTTAATTACACAAAACGGGTTAGTAACAGAAGACACCTAAAACAGTCAATTGAAAGTTTACTGGTTGCAGAAGGATCTTCATTTCTGGAAGTTATCACAGATAGAGAAGAAGTACTTTATCCCAAGGTTCCTGCAGAATGTTCATACCGTAACATGATTCTTGGACCTTATATTAACACGTAACTCCTAACAGCATGAGTCGTGAACTTTTATAATGAGTTAAATTAAAGTTCCTTTTCCCTATACTCGTGTGATCGATTCCAGGAAAAATGATGGTTATTTGGTCAAAACACCCATTAATATTGTTTAAGAAGTCGGATATATTAAATTGAAACAGCTGAGTATTGATAGGTAAAGATGGACAATATGTCGTCATCACAAATAATACTTATCAGTTGCTCAGTATCTTTATTTTCTACGAAAGATTTAATATTAGTTGGAGATGAATAGGTTAATGTTTATAACTTTATATTCATCTCCTGTTATTTCAACTGCAAAGTGCTGAATAAAAAATGGAGTCGGTTTTAATTGCTGTAATTATATTTTTCTTGCAATACTGTTTTCAATAATTGGTACGGGTGGTTCCAGTATATATGTTCCATCCCTCTACTGGCTAGGTGTAGATTTACGAAGATGGGGCAACATGGGTACGTGAAAGCCAACGGTTTCTAACCATTGGATGAAACGGTTCCTTTGATTATTGTTTTTAAACCATTAATTTTTAATTTTAGTATAGCATAGATAATTCTATAGATACAACAATGCCTTCAGTGTACAGTTGCTTTGAACAAGCTGCCTGATATAAGACGTTTTTCAGTCGGTTGTTTGTGTATCATCAAGTTCCATCCAAGTATTGCTTGGTGTCGAGCACAAACGATATGGTGCAGACAGAGATGCATCGTAAGGGAGTACTGGCGCCCCTCAAGTGGCAACGGTGTAACGTCCACCGATCACAGAACCCTAAGGATTTATCCGTTGGAGTACGTCAGACCCTATTCTCTCCCTATATCCCCATATGGACGTAGTAAAAGTTGTATTTTAGCCTTCAATTTTGACTTCATACAATTTCCAACGGGTATTAAAAATAAATCTACATCAACTCAGGTTCTATATATAAACAACTGGTACTAAATTTATAAAAAGTGCAGTTTAGATATAAAATCTTTTTACGGTTTAAGGTAAAATCTCAGGTTAATCTACAATTCTTATTTTTTTCTATGGCTCATAAGAAACTGGAATAGAAATTCAACGGTTTCTGTCATTGATAGTTGACAAGTCTATATTAAAAATTAAATAAAAAAATATAATATTACAAATAATATTGAATATTTTAATTAAAAAACCACTATTTGATGTATATGAAAATTAGAGTGATAAGTACAAAAGATGATATCGATAATTTAAATGAAAACGAAGAAATGATTCATTTGACATTCAGACCATCGAATAAGGATCTTTTCTCAATAGTAAATAAAAGCCCAAATATCAAGGCTGTCCAGGTGCCCAGCTCATATATGAGAAGTTTGTCAAAGTCTGCTAAAATGTTTCTCGATTTGCGAAAATAATCGAACAAAAATACCAGTAAAGTTATATAACATATGTTAAATAGATACAATTTGAGTGTGGAACTATAATTTACTTGATAAAGATTTACCTGTCCGACCGTGACAACCCCAAATCACACTAATCGGACAGATTTCTTTAGACTACTTTAAACCACATCTCCCAGGTGGTTGAACCCCACTCAACCATTAGGACGCTCGTCCGCTACTTCCAGACAGATGTAGAGTTTTCCCTTATCCTCTACGTCTACTGTCTATCCCTTACTATATTACTATAGATATATATAATAAATGATGCTTTTATTTTTCCAGCGTTAAATGTTATAAAGCTATTAAAATTTTCAACGCTATATTTAAAGACTAAATTCTAAAGGAAATAATGTCTTCACAAAAAGGAACTATGTAACAACTTTTAAATAACTTACTTTATATATTATTAGTTTAACTATAGAGATAGCTAGGAAGGGATTATCATTGAAACATCTGGTTATAAGAGAGTTTATCTAATAAATACTTCTGAAATTGAATCTATAGAAATACTTATTTGGTATTTGAGAGATAACAGATTATTGCTTCCCGACAAGACACATCTACTTCATGAAACGAGAGACTCTTTTTTACTACTTGATTCATTTAACGTTAGTGTTTGGATACCGAAAGATGTTGTAGAGGTAGTATCTGGATTTAAATAAAAACCTTAATATATTATATATATTAATTGTAGCTTAATTAAAAAGCATAGGATATATGTAATATACCCTTTATTTTATTAGGGGAGGGGATGATAATTGCAAAAACTACAGATTACATTACAGTGTTGATTGAAAAGACAACTGAATACGAATTACGTTTTAGGATAAAAAAGGATTATCTGGATCAAAACAATATTGAATTCAATCGTATATCCAAAGTCCTTAATGAAATCGATGATGAATACTTGATGCTGGATTTACATCGACAGGGAGTGTGGATTCCAAAAGAAATAATTGAATGTGAAAAAGTAACAATTGATAAGAATTTAAATGCAGATGATGGTACACTCAAATAATTAATCAATTATCTAATTATTTACTGGTATCTACATTAATATTTTCCTAAAAATTATAGCATTATAGAGGTAGGTATAACCTACCTCCTACGGAGTTATCCAAATTGCCCAATCTATTGGATAATCATAACAATACATTCTATCTATTTAGGTTTTAATATCTATACAAATATAGGTGACAAAAATCTAAAAATTACAAATTTTAACAATTACTCAACTATAACTTTTAACTAAAGACCGAAAAGTACCCCGCGTTGCTATATCTTAATATATTATAGGAATAGATTTTTTATTGTGAGTCCTTATAATCTTATATATGGACATTAATATCAGGACAATTTTAGCAGGTATAGGAGGAGTTACTGGCATAGGTGCGGTAATTTCTTTCCTACAAACCGAATTGTTCAGTTCACCAGTTACAACTGCCATTGCATTAATGGCAGTTGGGCTCCTAATCCTTGCAATCACACATTGGACAGAAGATAAAGCCATCAGGAACATAGGTGTGATACTCTGCTCGTTTTCTATTATCGCATCTGTTTTATATGGTGTCATATCACTGACAAGCGGAACCCTTACGGTTACACTTACACTGGCGATACTAACAATTGGATTCCTTGCAGCAGCTTATATCTCACAGACAGAGCGAAAGATTTTGACACAAAAGAAACTTATTGTGATTTCGGTAATATTCTTATGTTTTTTTGCATTTACCGCAGTTGTTGATGCAGTAATGGGTGAACTTGGGTATAATCTCAAACTAGAAGACACCATTACTGAGGTTGAATCTGCTGATTATAGAAGTAATTATATCGTAGGTACACTTACTGTTTCCAATCCATCATTCCTTCCACTTGATACTGAAAGACAGAGTTATCGAGCATGTTTGACCGGATTAAACCTAAGTAATAAGATAGAAAATGCTGATGAAATAGAAAGTGTACTTGGAGATATGAGATTACAGACAGAACAAATACCCGATCCACTCTTTTCCTCGACAAAAGTAAATATATTATTTAGTACTGGATTTGTTAGCCGTCTTGAAAAAGCCGGTGTATCTGTGACAGATATACCAGTTGTTGAAGATACGCAATGTCCTGATTCTACTGAACAACCACGGCTTACAGTTATTGTTAACGGCGATACAGGTGTATCTGGAATAGAAGAGCCTTATCGCTGAAAGTCCTGAATAAACTACTACTTGGTATTTAGCTAATTGATAGTTTACGTCAGAAATGCAAAGTTACTTTAAAAATGAACTATATGGCAGAAGCTGGATTGGAGAATGATAATATTAATATAGATATGCACAGGAATGATGTAACTATAGATGAAGGAACAAATGTACCTGTAAAAACCACACTCACCTTCATAGGGATTGGGAATCCTGAACCTGAAAAAGAGATATAAGGTATTAAGCATTTTAAAGAGATTCAAATTTAAGCCCATTTGAGTTCAATTTTAACATTTTTACTGTTTTTTCTGTAATATTTTTTCTATAAGAATTCCCATTAAAGTAACAAGCATAACAGTGAAAAATAACCGCAATAACATAAATTTCCCTCCCAAAAACTGGAATTCCATCATTTCCTGCGGTATTTTCAGGCATGCCCATGCTGAGAGGAAAACTATAATACAGGACACACGTGCACCTTTTTCAATTAACTGTGATGCAATTGGAAAAGCTATATAAAGTGGCCCTGTGGGTAATGAACCAATAAAAAGAGCTGTAAACATGCCTTTGATACCAGAATATTTTCCAAGGTATTTTTCAATCATAGCATCTGGAACAAAAACAGCAAATATCCCCATGATTACCATAACTGCGGGGAGTATGAACATCATTTCTATAAGATAATTCCAGAATATAGATAACACTGGTTCTGTTTTTAGAGGGTTAGTTACAAGAAGTCCTGATGCAATGATGACAACAATTAAAAGTACTGCAGTATCTCTGTATATGTCCTTTAAGATGTTGTTTGATGTTTTCATAGGATTGTCTCCATCGATGCACCTACCATCAATGCAATAACAATAGCAATAATAAAGCTCATACCATTTCTAAGCAAGGCTATTTCTTTACCCAGTTCTTTAATCTCAAGTGGTAATGTAATTGTACCAATCATGGTTAGGGTGGTGATAAATGCTGCAACTGCAGTGATAGATGCCCCACTTTCAAGGAAAGATGCAGCCAGAGGAAACGACAGTATGGCAGGGATGTGCATTATAGCCCCAACAATTCCTACGAGAAGTATACCACCGAATCCTGATTGTTCCCCTACAAACCTTGATATCTGCTCAGGTGGTATAAAACCAAGTAGTAACCCTATCAAAAGTATGATAATAAGTGTCATTGGAAGTATTTTGATAAATGACCTTGCAGCTATTTTAAGTGATTGTATTCCTAATTCTCGGTCTTTTTTAAACGCTACCAGAATAGCTGCTAGTGCTATTACATTAATGATAATCGCAGTTATGTTCATATTAGACCTAAATAGCAAAATATTGATGGATTGTACTTATTCTGTCTTCTTATTTTTGATGAATTTCCTGTATCCTATAAACCCACCAACTACGATGATCAATGGAATCAGTAAATACAAAACCCATATGTTACCGGATATTCTGTCACCTAAAGTAATCGTTGGTAATGTTTGAACACTGACCTTTATAGTATCTGATAACTGTCTTTCGTTATCTACATCATCGTAGCGTATTTCACTGTTTATAGAATACATCTTTGGTGTTGCGCCAGAATCCACATTCAGACTGAAAACCGCTTTTGATGTTTCACCTGGTTCAATTGTTCCGATAAATGCCTGGTCATCGGTTGTACTAAATGGTGTGTAGGTACTTATTCTGGCAGTTGCATCTCTTGCAGGGAGATTACCTGTATTTTTATACGTCACTTTGAGCAGTCCTTCTCCCCCTCCCCGCAAATTGGATTCTACATCAACAACCTGAAAATCAGCTTCTTCTTTAATTACTACAGGTACAGTATGGTTTTGGGATTTTGCTTTGTACCATATCCCGATTTCAAGATCTTTTATCTTACCATCAGCTGTTAATTCATCACCGCTTACCTGGACATTCTCCTGGTATCCATAAACAGTATTTAGTATAAGTGAATAGGTTCCAGATGGAGCTCCATCTGCAATATCTATTACAAATTTAGGTGGTGTTTTTGTTTCCTCACCGGACCTCAGTGTTCCTGATTCCTGTGATCCAGATTTTACATCGATAAATGAATATGGTGATATAAGGGTTGTAGTTATACCTATCGCTGTAGTCCTTTCAGTTTCATAACCTTTCTCTGTTGTCTGGAGTTTTGCATCTAGCTTATCATCAGCTTCTTTTTCTATTTTAAATCCTTCGATTTTGCCCTTATTTGCAAGGTTTATAGTAAGGTCTACTGTGTCACCGGTTGAGAGTTCATTATTGCCCATGATACTTGCTTTAAGGTCAGGTGTGCCGTAGGTGGTATAGAAATTATCTCCAAAATCGAAGGTTTCAGAAAGATGTGGGGTTATCGTGCCCTCAACTGCTCTATCTTCAATTGCTGAAGTATTAAAATCTGCAGACATTTCAGCAGTAACTGCAGGAGTGAATAAAACAATAAATAATACAATTGATGTAAACAAAATAAATTTTCTAATCATTATATACACCTCATTCATTTTTTCTTCTGCTTTTTAATGTATCAAATATCAGATAGGTTACCATCACTGCTATTATTATGGATAAAAATGTACTAGCGTCCAGCCATTTGTCAGGTGATGTTACCGTTACCTTTGAATCCAGAGGCTGTGAAAATTCGAGGTATCCATCATCAAAATATTTCACATTGGTCGTCATGGAGTGGTTCTTTGGAACCGCACCTGTACTTGCTGATAATTTAAAGCTTGCAGTTGCATTTTCACCGGGTCCTACATCACCAAGCCTTGCAGCGGGTTTTTCTGTACTCAAAGGATCCATTATAATAAGCCGTGCAGACGCGTCTTCTGCTGTTGTCTCACCTATGTTTTTGTAGGTAATGTTAATAGTACCAGTATCACTAACAGGAACTTTACCTGAAGCATTCGTGATTCTAAATTGTGCAGATTTCTTGATTGTCACAGGAATTTCTATGGTTTTGTTGTCTTTTTTGTAATAGGATGCATGGGTCCTATCAGCAACCCCACGCATCACTTCTTCACCTGTAGCAGTTCTGACCTGATTTCGGTATTGGTAAGAGACCGGTAATTCGAGCAAATATCTACCAGCATGTGCATTTTTTTTAACATCGATGATAAATTTTAAAGGTTTCTCAAGCACCATGCCAGGTTTAATTGCATCCATAGTGTAGACACTGGTTTCAGGTTTTATCTCAATGTAGGAAGTAGTGGAAGTCAATTCCACCTTGAGGCCATAGGCTGCAGTCCTCATTTTTTCCATTTCCATTTCTTTTTTAGCCAATTCCACCTCTCTAGGCTTGTCAGGAGCAGTATTTAGTTTAAAGCTGTATACAATCCCCTTGTTCGCAAGGTTAATTTCTATGGCTCTGGTTTCACCCTTTTCAAATTCAGGATCTGAAATCATCGAAGCAGATATACTTGGAGTACCATAGGCGTCATAGTAATTGATTGTATGCTGTGGTGGTATTGACAGAAAATCGCTGGATGCACCTGCACACGCAGACATCATAAGTATAAATAGTATTATCATAACTAATTTTCTCATTAAGATACACTCCTCCCTCTTCTTTTTTCACGTGCCCTGTCCAGTGAAGTCATAAAAGCAGGGAATATTACAAAGGCAGAGACCAGTGCAAGTAAAACAATCAATACTGTGATCATACCAAAATTCCTGTTGATAAGGAACGGAGAGGACAGCAATGCAGAAAAACCAAAAATAGTTGTAAACCCTGAAGTGGTTATAGCTTTGCCGATTTTCATACTGGATTCTTTCATAGCTTCAAGTGGTGCTGCGCCTTTAGCCTTCTCTTCATAATACCGCTCCATCAAATGGATGGCATATTCGGTACCGATTCCAAGTATCATAGCGCCTAGGGTAGCTGTCATAGGTGTGTATTTCAAATCTGAATAGTACATCACACCCCCTGCCCATCCGATGACCATAACCATGGTCACAACAGGTGCCAATGCTTTTAGCCAGTCCCTGTAAACAAAAAGCAGTCCTACAAAAATCAAAAATACTCCCAACAGTGTCATTGCTACCCTGCCTGTTGTTAATGCATCGATTATTGCAGTAAACACCACGTTGTTTCCTGTAATGGTTACTTCACTACCAGCCGGAACCTGAAACCACTTGATATCACCTTTTATCTGCTCAACCAGATTGCCAAGACTTTCACCATCAAGATCCTTATCAACTTCCAGATTCATCATGACCATGCTGTTTCCGTATAGATATCTGTCTTTCTGATTTTGCGGTATACTGCTGTATATTTCCTCTACCTTTTGACTTGAATCCGGTATAGTTCCAGAATTCCTGGATTTTACTGCAGACAATATACTTTCGGATTCATACACCTGGCCTCTTGAATCGACAACATGGGTGGAGAACTCATCCATCCATTCAAGTATTTCCGGGTCAGTGTTATCATCGGTCTGGACGATTAAATGCAGATTTTCCCCACTCTCAGTTATTTTGTAAAAGTTGTCGATATTTATGAGTGCATCTAGGTCCTGAGGAACAAATTCCTTCTCATCAGTCTGAACCGAAACCGACATATCCGCATAAATCCCGGATATACACAGTATACCACCTATTACCAGAACAGGGACAGGACGTCTTACAGAAAAAGTGGTTGCCTTATCCATCAAACGCTCGATAGCATTAAAATCATCGGGTTTTGACTCTGATTTATTTGATGATTTTTTCTTGAATTTTCTGTTTAATATATGAAGTAACGGGACACCTATAAACTGGGCTGCTAGATAACACATTGCAGTCCCGATAAACAGCATTTTTCCAAAGTCGCGTATCATAGGAACTGAAGATGTCAACAGGGATACAAAACCCAGAGAGCTAATGCCAAGAGCTATCAATACAGCTGGAGCGGTATGCTTGACTGTTTCCACAACGGCATCAGTTTCACTACTCTGGATAGATAGTTCTTCCTCCAGGCGGTTTTGGAACTGTATAGTATAATCAATACCCAGTCCTATAAGAATCGGAAAAGCTGCCATGGATACCATGGTCATCGGAATATCAAGATATCCCATGGAACCAAATGTGTAGATAATTCCCAGACCCACAGTGAACACTGGTAAAATCCGCCACCTAACACCCCCGAATATTAGGTAGAGTGCAATTATAATGAGAAACAGTGATATTGCCATAAGAGGCGGCATAACTTCACGTATCGCATTCTCCATTTCAATTGAAAAATCCTCTTCACCTGTAACTATCACTGAAGTACCAGGTGGAAAATTGGTACGGGATATAGATTCCCTTGTTTCAACAACTATTTGCTCAATTTTATCATCATTGATGTCTCCGGATATCTGGATGCGGTAGAGTGTATGGGTACTGTCTGGTAACAGCGATTCAAAACTACCGTCAGGTAATTGAATTTCATCCCTGTTATCAGGGATTTCCATTTTACCGGTTTTTACATAATTTGCTTTTTTAATCGGATCTGCTATATGGGTGGTTTCAGAAACACCGGGTATCTGTAAAACTTGTTTATCTAATCTATCTATAGCTTTTAAAACTGCTGGAGATTTGACATCTTCATCTTCAATCATTAATACTATGGAATGGCTTCCAAGATAGCGCAGATAGAGGTTTTCATAATCCTGATAGACTTTGGTATCCTTATCTACATATGTTTCAGTACCAGAACTCATTCCTATTTGCTGTGCTCCCAGGAACGCAACAGATATGAACAAAAATGCAATTATGAGGATAATGATTGGTCTTTTTTCTATAAAAAACCCAAGTGTTTCAAATTTATCTTTAATAGTTTTTCCACCCATTAATTGTAGAAAAGATATTATTAACTTGTTTATATATCCCCCAGTTTCAATGTTGATACTTAAAAACAAGCAAAAAAAGAAAAATTAAATCACAGCAATTGAGTGGATTCTGTAGGTTTTGGCATCTTTACAACAAGGAACCTGACAGTACTTTCGCCATTGTTCATCACCCTGTGTGGTATTTTTGCCGGGCTTTCTACTAGATTATCCTTTTCTACATCTTCAGTTTCCTCACCTATCTCGATTGTTGCAGTCCCCTCAAGTACATAGAAAAACACATCAACAGGTGTGATATGTTTCCTTAGACTTTCTCCTGGTTTTAATTCTATATGAACTGCCTGA
>NZ_JAHENT010000089.1 GCF_018609725.1 Methanohalobium sp.
ACTGTCAGGGCAATCGCTAAAGTAGCTGAAAGCTACAGCAACGACAGAAAAACCATACACAAATTCGATAAAAGAGGAGCAGTAGTCTACGACCAGAGAGTACTGTCGTTCAAAAATAACGATGCGGTGTCCATACTTACTCTAGACGGCCGTGAGAAAATCGGTATATCTCACGGTAAATACAGACCTTTTGACATAAGTAAAATCAGAGGTCAGGCAGACCTGATTTACGAAGATGGTAACTTTTACCTGATGCTTGTGATGGAAGTAGATGAAGATGAAGTCAAATGTTACGAAGATGATGTTCTGGGTGTAGATCTTGGTGTAGTTAATATAGCAACTACTTCTGATGGAGAAGTCTATAAAGGAACAAAAGCTGATAAGGTTAGAGAACGATATACTAGTCTGAAGTCGAGGTTGCAGTCAGCAGGAACGTGGTCTGCCAAGAAGCACCTCAAGAAATTATCCAAAAAGGAACGCCGGTTCAAACGTGATCTGAACCATCGGGTTGCCAAACAGCTGGTCAAACACGCTAAAGACACGTCCCGGGCTATTGCACTGGAGAACCTCAACGGTTTTCGTCCGGAAGCTACGGTTACTAAAGCGCAGAGAGGTAGACTGGGTAAATGGGCGTTCTCTGAATTGACCAGATTCATATTATACAAAGCTAAACTTGAAGGGATACCTGTTATAATCATCAACCCGATATATACTTCGCAGCAGTGTTCTGAATGCGGGTATATCAACAAGAGCAACCGTCAGAAACAGGCTAAATTCAGGTGTAAGAGATGCGGTCATAGAGAGAACGCCGACTACAATGCTTCGAAGAATATTGCACACAGGGGAGCTGTCAGCCTTCCTAATGTCCTCCGCTTAGCTTCTATTAGTTAAGAGATGGAAGGACAAGCTAACCGCTTTAGCGGTTAGTAGCTGACCGACAACACTGACGTAAATTTGATAATAATCGGTGATATACCAGCTAAACAAATGGCATCCAGTAATAAAAGCGACCGGAAATCCGATAAAAGTACGCACCGCAGTATTCACAATTCAGGTCGAATTGGACGGTTCGCTTAATTTCTAGCACTCTAAATCAAAGAATTACAGTTGTCCTTACTGCGGACAATCAATTGTTTCCCTCTAATATTTATTATAGATCTTGTAAGTAATAAGCAGTGTTTTATAACTATTCAATTTTAATTTCGCGTTTTCAATGTTACACGAAACGTTAAAAATCTCAGATATGTTACGAAATAATGATGATGAGGGCAATTTTCTAATTCTCATATATTTATTGTGTATATATTTTTGCGATGGGAACAAGTGGCACATGTAATCAACAACTAACTGTGCCACCTGTATACCTATGGAATAAATCCGATAACAAGTAACTTCTTTTTTAAGGTCTTATTTATGGCAATGATATAGGAGTATAACAAAATTCTAACCATTCAACTTTGATTTGTTTTTGCTATTTCATTTTTTTAGTAAAAATTCTGCATCTACATTTTAGATTTGAGGTTATTCGATATTTGGTATTTGACCTACAGCAACATTGTGTATATAATTGATATATAGGAATGTTTGAACATGAAGTATTCATACAAATACTGATATTTACAAGATAGGTAATATTTAGGCTTGAAGTTTTAGGCTTCAGGCTTTAAGAACCGAGATAATTGTGTTGACGTCTACAGTATAATCCCACACATTTTTAAGGCTCGGGTCACTGGTTGTTGACAGGAATTCTAGAGTATGATGCTGCAGCGGCAGCAGGAAAACCTCATCGTTCCACAAGAACGCCAGTATAATCTCAAACCTAATACTCCTCCACCACAATCCTTTCTCGTTCAATCTCAGGCACATGTCCAGATATTTGCAAAGGTCTGACCTTTTCTCTAGGAATTTACTTTTACTTTCGACATCGCGGTATTTTCTATAGGTTTCGAAAGTATCTGTTATGTTGTGGCAATACTCAGCCATTCGACTGATGTTTTTACCGGAGGTTTTTAATCGAAATGACGGTTTTTTGGTATCGGTTCGTCTGTTAACATTGGTACAGTCCAAAAAAATTGTTTTGTTAACGTTAGGGGATACAGAGATAACTATATCACCTATATAGTATCCATCAGCTGCAGCCTGTCTACCGCTTACAGGCAGATTATACAGGTCATAGCTTTTTCTGGGAGACAGTTTTTCGGAAAATTTTGCATCGAGAATCTGGCGTATACGGTGTTCCGTCCGGATACCCTGTTTAAGTTCAGGAAGAATAATATCAGCTCCTGTAAAAGTTTTTTTTGGAAAAATAGTATACATAGTAA
This sequence comes from Methanohalobium sp., assembly GCF_018609725.1. GTDB lineage: Archaea > Halobacteriota > Methanosarcinia > Methanosarcinales > Methanosarcinaceae > Methanohalobium. The sequence goes on from NZ_JAHENT010000089.1 coordinate 2,322, forward strand.
TTTATGTTGTTAGACTTTAAAATACTTTGCAGTTTTATTTTTACAGATAATTCATGCGGAATTTTTTAAATGTGTTTTTGGCTGGTGGATATTATTGGTTATTACTGCGGTCTTAGATTTTGTATACACACCATACATTGCCAGATATCAGACCGTTAAAAACAATCACCCTGTTATTGGAAAATTTAGTACCATTTCATCTGGCACATGGTAGATATCCGAAGTTGTGCCAGTCTAAATATATAGGTAGAGGATGAATTATATTAGAAAAGGTAACATTACAACTCAGGTTAGTTTTTGATTTTCTGTTTTTTTGTTTTCTAACCTCTAATTTTTAGATACCCTCTTATGTCAAAAGATTGTACTTAAAAAAACGAAGTCCAGTAATAGATTTAATGATGGTTTAGTAACCATTTGTCAACATAAGTTGTATAGTCGGCATCATCTTCAAATGTTTCATCCCGAACATTTAATTTACCAGTTTCATTTTTTCTTGAATTTTTTTTCAAGGGAACTAAAGTCGTCGCCCTTATCAAGCATATCACTTTCACTATTCTCTAACGCTTCTAAAGCATTTTCATTAAAAACTCTAATTTAATTTTACCGGAAATGGATAATATACACTTTATTTCCGGTGGAAACCCTGAATTCCAAAGTAGATATTAACACACCTTAGTCTAAATTTCATCTGGAATGGAATACAAGCTTGTTATTCGTAACAAAACTCAAAGTATGTATACTATACTATTCCCCCCCACACACCTCTGTCGATGAGTTCTGGACATTTTGATAACGTTGTATTTTTGTTATGTATCATGTATGATGTAACAACGTATAATTTTGATATAGTCCTTTTTAAACCCGGGATATAAATAATTAACACATAACAAATGCTTATACTGTATATTTATTATATATATACTATATTATATATTACATTATAGCGAAAAATATAAAAAACATATTTAGATATGTCTTTATTGTTGTCACAAAAAATTAATAATGATTTTCATGTTATTGTTTTCTTGCTGAGATGAACAAAAAAGCTGTTCTACCGTTAGTAGATAATTACGACCCAATTCCTATTTGTTTGATAGTATATCAATATCAATCACGTTAAAAACAATTTCCATCTTGATAAATGATACATAATGTATAATGTAACAACGTATAATTATCTCCTTAACACACTCCAGAACTCATCGACAAAGGTGTGTGTCTAACCAATAACTCAAAACTCTAAGCATTCTGTTATTCTTATGATTTTTACGTCAGCAAAGGTGCCTATGTGTTCAAGATATTTTATGTATCATGTATCATGTATGATGTATAATGTAACAACGTATAATTATCTCCTTAACACACCCCAGAACTCATCGACAAAGGTGTGTGTGTCTAATCAATAACTAAAAATCTAAACTCTGTTATTCTTATGGTTTTTTAGAACATCTACAGCTTTCATTTTATTACCTGGTGATAAAAAATGTTATTATTAATCAATTTCACGGTTAAAAATGACTTCTTTATCTTGATACAGGGAAGGTATCAGAACAGTCCGGTTTCAGCGGTTTCAGTTAAGTTTCAGCCTGGTTTCAGTTAATAAACGCTATCAAGAAACTGCAGTTTCAGCAGTTTCAGGGTTATATCGATACCATTTAATAAAATGAGGTATTTTTTGCAAATTTTTCAAAGTTAGGAATACACTAAATTTATTAAACAATTAAACAACTTTCTAAATTTTGCACAATATTAATTGTATGGATGTGTGGGGGTAGCTATAAACCTGAAACTGCTGAAACTAAAGGATGTTGTTGCCGTTTTCAAAATGAAACTGCAGTTTAACCGAACTGAAACCAGTTTCATCCCCACCTGAAACTAAAGGATAATGTTATTGAAAATGCAGAAACTGGCAGTTTTAAAAAAATATCAAAAAAATAGTCGATTTTGAAATGTTGAATGAGTTAAACTCATGAGAAGGGGTGTAGGGGTCTAAGGATACCAACGGTTTCAACCATTATCCTCAGACCAAAGAAATTCTATTCAATGATTGGTAACTGACCCAATTACTGTTTTTGAATTACTACCATTTACTATTGAATTTGTTGTTTTTCTCTCCTGATCGTTGATTTCTTGCATCAATGAAATGATATCAGATTCGTTAAACGAGTCTGGTATGACATCTTCGTATTCAAGTTTTAATGCTTATGCTTCTGCATCTGAGCAATAAAATGCTGTTATATCCAATGTTAATTATTTCAGCTCTATCACATTTGTCATAAATTTTAGCATAAGAAACTTCATGGGCAGATGAAACTGAAGCAAACCCTCTGGATTATTAGATCTTAACAGCTACCTTTTCGACACCTTTCAACGTTGCTATTGGGTCTGCACCATATTTCTAAAACCTTTCATTGAACCCAGTATTTCTTTCATTTCTGTGGGTAATATTTTGTTTTGAATTAAATTATTCACAAGGTCTCTGTCCGTACCGGGAACACCTAATTTATAATCTGCATTTAAAATTGCACACGTCATTGTAATTGATAAAATTAGTAACATTAGATAACTAATTTTATTATCAATTACATTCATGAGATATACTCACTGGGTGTAACGCTACACCCTCTATCCCATCTAAATCAGGGATTGCTTTTTTCATAATATTATAGGCACCATTTACATCAGCATTAATTATTGTACCGTTAGATGATTGGAAAAGCCCTCTTTTAATTCTTTTACCAAGATAAGAAGTCCTTCTCTCAACTGGTTCACCATCGAGGAAAGAACACTTCGATGTATAGGATTCTTCTTGCTCAATCACTTTCAATCCAACATCTTCGGCTTTGTATTTTAGTTGTTCAAGAAGTCTATGAAATGGAATCTGTGTAAAGTTTTGGTTA
>NZ_JAHENT010000090.1 GCF_018609725.1 Methanohalobium sp.
CCACAGCTCCCTTTCTATCAAATTTGTGCATGGTCTTTCTGTCGCTGCTGTAGCTTTCAGCTACTTTAGCGATTGCCCTGACAGTCAATTGAGCAGATAGACCGAATTTTTGCTTAATATCATAATAAGTCAATTTCTGAATCCCTGTTTTACCGAATTTCTTGTTGTTCCATGCAATCTCAGAAGCATAATTACAGGCCTCATTGAAAGTATCCATGGTTTCCAGTAATTTATCATGTTGTTCTCTATCGGGATTCAGTTTAACTTTCAATGTCAGGTACATGCTATCAACAAATATGTTATACACATATAAACTAATTATGAAACAGAGATGTCACTGCTGGTCATTAATGGTTTATTTTAATAATGTACGCATTCCTCACTCTTTAAACCAAGTTTAAAGATATCTTTAAAACAACTTAAATCTCTGATTTGAAGAGAACAGTTAAAACTGTTGGCTTCCTGCTCTATTTCTCGTGACAAATAACAAAATCTTTAAAAACCTGTCCACTAAAAAGCAAACAGATGAGAGAAATAGAACTTGAACAACCCTATACCATATCGTATAAGGGAATATATGCAGTGTGTGACCGGAATAACAGATATGCAGAAATCATAGAACATCCCAGATGCTATGGGGGTGCTTCATGGGCTCGTTATCATTACTCAAATTCACCCCTTATTCTACAGGTAAACACCATCGGAGATATGACCAGATATTATGCTAAAACCGGTACTTCAAACCTTGAATTAAAACCCTCATCATTTGCTGCAGGTATTGAATCAGTAACAGTGGAAAATGATAAAGTGGAAATAACCTATGCAGGACTTGGAGGGGGTGGTGTAGGTGCTACCAAATGCAGAGCCTATGCCGATGGTGTCATAAGTTATGATATTACCGAATCCGGTGGGGGACGCTCAGCAAAGGGAAAGATTATAGTTCCAAGAAGAGAACGTCTTATAATTGGAATTGATGATACCGACACAAAAGAAAAAGGAGCTACATGGACACTGACTCATAACATCGCAGATGCAATAAACTGTAGTGAATCGGTCTATCTATCACATTCTATTGTACAGCTTTATCCTGTATCTTCCAAAACTCAAAACTGTGTATCTACTGTGCTTGAATTTGGATGTTTGGATGAGAACACAAAAAACAAAATCCTTCAGGAAATAAAATCCGCTCTTTTAAAATACAGTGTATCTGATAAGACCGGTATGGTCGCATTTTCAGGGTTTGATGCAATGGATATTTATAATTACAGCAAAATGTGTCGTTTGGGAGAAGTAAGCAAAGATTTTGCTATGCAATATGCGAGGGAAAACGGAGTTGAAATCTGGCTTGATGGAGACGGGGTGATTGGTGCACTGGCTGCTTTACCGTGGTTTGCAAAACCCGATGAATCGATAAAACTGGATACAGGATTACAATGACCACCGATAATTCCATTAATAATACAGATACAGTTTACACCGGACTGGATGCTTTATTTTCTGCTGTTGTAGATAGTGGTGTCAAAACAATAAATGGTGTTGCAGGATTTCCTGTTACAGAGATAATGCAGAAATTTCTGGATAATCAGGACGGCAGATATAACGCCAGATGGGTTACAAATGAAAAGACAGGTCTTGAAATTGTGCTGGGTTCATCAATATCCCGTCACAGAAGTTTGATGATTACAAAGCATGTAGGTATGAATGTACTGTCAGACCCATTAATTACATCCACAACCCATTCCATCGGTTCAGGTGTTGTAATTATTACAGGTGATGATCCAGAAGCTGTTGCATCCCAGAATGAACAGGATTCAAGATGGTATGGTAATATTGTAGAAGTACCTGTATATGACCCCTCTACTCCGGAAAACGCCTATTTATCCATAAGAAAAGCATTTGAAACTTCTGAAAAAATAAAAGCTCCCGCAATTGTAAGGATAACTGATAGATTGAACAAGTCAAAAGGCAGTGAGGATTTTATAAAAAATAAAAGACAATTTCAACCAGAACCCCAGAAATCGGTTTTTGACAGGTCTATCTGGGAACTTACAATGCATGGCAGACATCAAAAATACCATCTGGAAAAATTCCCTGTGCTTACAAAGGAAACTGAAGATACCGATTTAAATACACCGACCATTAAAGATTCAGAAGTTGGAATTATATCATCAGGGACTCCTTCTAACCTTATAGATAAAATATTGGATAAACCAGAATACAATAAGTTTTCACATTTTTCTTTAAACATGGTATATCCACTACCCAATAAAAAACTGAAAGAGTTTATAAAAAACCATGACCGTATACTGGTTATCGAGGAAAGTGAACCTATTATTGAAAACCAGATTAATATTTTTGGCAATGTTTACGGTAAAACAACAGGACATGTACCCTATGGAAAAATAAATGCAGAACACATTGAATTTGCTCTTGATTATATTAATAAAGACTCTTTAGAAGAATACACAAAAATACAGACACTTGAAAATAGAGGTTACCGGGGTTTCTGTGAAGGATGCTTTTACATACCTTTATATCAGATTTTACGTAAGCTTGATGTAAAAGTAGCAGCTGATATGGGGTGTTCAATTCTTGGAGCGCCCGAACCAATGAAAGCTATAGATGTCGATTTTGCTCTTGGTTCTGCTATAGGTACAGCCTGTGGGTTTAATAACAAAGGTATTGCAGTTATAGGCGATTTTGGACTGGCACATTCTGGATTAATGAGCTTGATTAATGCTGTGTATGGTGGTTTTGATGTACTGGTCATTGTCCTTCAAAATGAAGTTGCCGCAATGACAGGTGGTCAGGATACACCCGACCTTACAGATGTTGTAAAATCAATTGTTAATGATGTTTCCATATACAGCATCAATGATAAAACAGAGGAAGATATTAAAAAATCAATGTCGGAATTGATTAATGATAAATTAAACAATTCCGGTGTTTCTGTTATACTTGCAAAAGGTAAATGTGTTAAATATCGGTAATCCAAAACCAGTTAGATTTTTTGGCTTTAATTGTTTTTTCATTACCTATTTTTTGCTCGTATGTTCTGACTGCTCTCTCACGAGTAAACTATTGCCGGGTATTTTTACACGATTAGTTCATCATGCTGCTATCTCCAGCACAAATAGTCTTAGAAAAGAGGTGGCAAAAGAATGGGTGATGTTGAAGCTCTGAAAAAACAGGAGCAAAGGAAAAGGATAAATAGCGGATATATGTGGGCTCTTATATGTGCAGTTTTCTGGGGATTGTGGTATATTCCAGGGGAGATCATATGGAATATCAATCCTTTCAATGAAATCCTTTCTGAAGTCTCACATATGATGAGCGGTAGTGGTTCGATGGTTGTAGTTGCTGCAGAAGTATCGGCTTTAAATGCATTGTTTGCATTACTATCGCTTATCATCTGGAATGGTTGTCTGCTGAGATTGAATGAACTCGGAAGAACCATCAAAAACTTTAACTTATATTCCAAATGGCTTCTGGCAGGATCTGTTTTTGGGGGGACATGTTGCAATTTTTGGCTCATTTATGGCAATGACATTTATTGGAAGTGTTTTTGCAGCAGTAGCAAGTCTTCTATATCCTGTTGTCGGCTCTGTAGCAGCGTTTTTATGGTACGGTGAAAAAGTAACCAGACGTGCCAGTATTGGTATATTCATAATCATATTGGGAAGTATATCCATATTTGGAGGTAAATTTATACACGACATTCATAGTGCTGGAGGACTGCAATGGCTTGGATATCTGGGAGGTTTAATGGCTGCATCGGGATGGGGGCTTGAAGGAGCTATTGCAGGGATAGGACTGGAGTTTTCAGAATCTGACACCGGTCTGACTGCAAGGTTTATATTTGAATTGCTGTTTTGGTGGCTCATCATTATACCAATATTTGTAATGACAGGATTCCCAATTTATGAATATGCAACAGCAGTATTCCAGCCGGTTCCATTGATGGTTCTGGCATTTACAGGGCTTGCATCTGGTTTTTGTTATGTCACATGGTACAAATCTTTTCCACTTATCGGTGTTGGACGCGGACAGGGTGTGGCGAACTTATACGGTTTGATATCTATAATATTACTGTTCCTGTTTGTGGGTTCAACACCGGGATGGACGGTATTTATCGGAGGATTGTTATGTGTTGCAGGTGCTGTTGTGATGTTTACAGAAGAGCCCCTTGAAATCGAAACACTAAGAAACCAAAACACAGAAGGTTTAAAAATGGAGGATAACTTTTAAACTTTTTTTTACTTTATTCAGAATAGATGTTTAAATGCGGTGGTTAACTTCCAAGCTTCTTCTATATGCACTCCTCTCATCCCAAGTTTTTGAGGGGGTTCCACATCGTTTTCTGTGGTATCACCTATCGATAAAATTTCTTCAGGGTTGATATCCAGCCGTTTCTGGGCAATTTTAAACAGACGTTCGTCAGGCTTTTTGTATCCAAAATCCGATGAAAAAATTACAAAATCAAAATACTTATGCAACCCAAGATATTTCAGTTCCAATTCTGAAAAAACCCTTTGAGCATTGGATACTATACATTTGGGATAATCCTCAAATATCTCAAGTAATTCCAGTGATTCAGAATAGGTTCCTATGTTTTGTATCGAAGCCGCCCGAAAAAGGCGGGCTGTTTCAATCCCCAGTATCTCTTCATCAATATCCCATATTGCATTTTCTTGACAAATTTCAGAAAATATATCCTCGACTTTTACTTCTGGATAATCCTGCTCACTTGATTCGAATGCTTTACTGACCTTTTTTTTATATTCACCTTTTAATTTTTCAGGTGATATCTGGACACCATAATAAAGAAGCCATTTGCTAACTATATCATAGGTCTCCAGTGAGTCTTCATCAGTTTCGATATCAATGAGAGTTTTGTAACAATCAAAGATTATTCCCTTTACCTTACCGCGTTTAAACATGATTTTGCCTCTCTGAGAAGATAATTGTAATAACCGGGATGCCATCCCAAACGAGCAATCCTTAGCCACCCATAAGCCATATAAAAGGGAAGTGTAACCGTTATCTTATAAAATTCTTCTTCGTCTTTACTGTATTCCCATAAAAAATGCCTGATATAGGGTTCAGCCCTTTGACCAGAACCTTTCAATGCAAAATGGTTTTTAATTTCTGCACAGAAAACTCCAAGGTCATGTATACGGTTTCTATAACCTGAACTCTCAAAATCGATAGCATATATTTTATCGTTATGGAAAATATAATTTAGAGGTGTTACATCCCTATGTATGAAATAACTATATTCCTCATTTACCTGTGGGCTGTTCCACCATTTTCCCAGTAATTCATCAAATTTATTTCTTGTATGAGCGTCAAGATAAAGAAAATCAAGGTTCCATTGAAAATCATCAAATTCCTTTTTCCTGTCATAAAAGTTCATCTTTGTATTATCATGAAGTCTTCTAAGAAGCCCTGCAATTTCTGAAAGCCGACTGTCAAGATGTTTTTCATGTTCCATATACCACATTAGAGATTTGCCGGAAACGTATTCAATTACAATAACACAATTAAAATATTTATTCCACGCAATTGGTTTTGATGTATTGATTATCTCATTAACTTTTTTAAGGTTTTCAAATTCATTCTCCATAACATCACATGGGTTATATTCCCGAGTTTCTCCTTTTGGCTCTCCAAGAAATTTCGCTACCACACTGAAACCTTCATCCACAAATTCATACCTGCAGACAGTGTGAGACGAAATATTGATTTCATAAACATTGACAGCACATTCTTTATTTTGTACTCTACCATCAAGTACCTCTATAAGCCAATCCCTGAATTTATGACCTCGAGTAATCGTATTAACAAAATGTTCCCTACTCACAGATAATACTCCCTCTAACTATTTAATCAATTAAAATATTAAACTTTAAGGGTAGTCTTTAAAAAAGCGGCATATATAAAAAAAGAAGAGGGACAGCTTATATTTATTGCTGTCCGTTTGATGCTACACTTTCTTTTTCTTCAGTGCTTTGTGGTTTCTCAATATTAATTACAATACCGTATTCATCGGAATCAACTTTAACTGTTGATACTTCGGGAACATCCCCTGAAACAATCGATTTGGCAACTTCGGTTTCAACCTCATTCTGTATAACACGCTGTAGAGGTCTTGCACCGTAGGTTTCACTATATCCTTTTTCTGCAAGATATTGTTTGGCTTTATCTGTAATTTCAAATTTGAGTCTCTGATGCTTGAGCCTTTCTGCCAAGTCTTCTACCTTGATATCCACAATTTCAACAAGTTGTTCTTTTGTCAATGGACGGAAGATTGCAACCTCATCAATACGGTTCAGGAACTCGGGTCTGAAATGTTTGCTCAGTTCATTCTGAGCCATGGATTTCATTTTACTATAATCTGCACCATTTTCCAGTTGTTCATGTACATAATCCACAAAGATATTTGAAGTCATTATGATTATCGTGTTCTTGAAATCCACTGTCCTTCCGTGGGCATCGGTAAGGCGACCGTCATCCAGTATTTGTAGCATGATATTGAATACATCATGGTGTGCCTTTTCTATCTCATCAAAGAGTATCACAGAGTAAGGTCTACGTCTGATTGCTTCTGTAAGTTGACCGCCTTCTTCATGTCCTACATAACCCGGGGGTGCTCCTATCATCCGAGACACAGTGTGTTTCTCCATATATTCGGACATGTCAAGACGTACCATATTGTTTTCATCATCGAAGAGTTCAGCCGCCAGAGCCTTTGCAAGTTCAGTTTTACCTACACCTGTAGGTCCAAGGAATATGAAACTTCCAATTGGTTTATCCGGGTCTTTGATACCGGCATGTGCACGTACTACAGCATCAGAAACTGCTTTTACAGCCTCGTCCTGACCAACCACTCTATAATGTAATCTGTCTTCCAGATGAGTAAGTTTTTCACGTTCCCCTTCCATCAGTTTGGTTACCGGTATACTAGTCCATTCGCTAACAACTTCAGCAATGTCCTCCTCATCAACTTCTTCTCTGAGAAGCATCTCATCCTGCATTTGCTGAAGTTCTTCTTCCTTTTCCTCATACTGGCGCTGGAGAGGTATCAATGTACCGTATTTTAATCTTGATGCAAGTTCAAAGTCATTGTCGTTTTCTGCACGTTCAAGCTGTGTTTTGGTATCCTCTATCTGTTCTTTGAGTGAACGCAGTTCTGAGATTATTTCCTTTTCTTTTTGCCACTGTTCTCTTAGAGTCTTGGATTGTTCACGGATATCCGATAACTCTTTTTCAAGGCTTTCAAGTCGTTCTTTGGATACTGGGTCTGTTTCTTTTTTCAAAGCTTCACGTTCAATTTCAAGCTGTGTGATTTTCCGGTCGACCTCATCGAGTTGAGTGGGTTTGCTGTCAATCTGGGTTCTGACATTTGCCGCCGCCTCATCCACAAGGTCAATTGCTTTGTCTGGTAGGAAACGTTCCGATATATAGCGGTCGCTCAAAACGGCTGCTTCTACAAGTGCTGAGTCTTTAATCCTAACTCCATGATGGACTTCATATCTCTCCTTAAGTCCGCGAAGGATTGATATGGTATCCTCTACATCGGGCTCTCCGACCATTACCGGCATAAACCTGCGCTCAAGCGCAGCATCTTTTTCAATGTTTTTACGGTATTCATCCAGAGTTGTTGCCCCTATGCAGTGAAGTTCTCCGCGTGCAAGCATAGGTTTCAGTAAATTACTTGCATCCATTGAACCCTCTGCAGCACCTGCCCCCACAACTGTGTGCAGTTCATCAATAAACAGAATTATCTGACCTTCAGATTCTGATACTTCTTTGAGCACCGATTTCAAACGGTCTTCGAATTCACCCCGATATTTCGCACCTGCTATAAGAGCCCCCATATCAAGGGCAATAATCCGTTTATTTGACATATCTTCGGGGACATCACCATTTGCTACTCTTTGTGCAAGCCCTTCAATAATCGCGGTTTTACCTACACCCGCTTCACCGATAAGTACCGGGTTGTTCTTTCTGCGGCGTGAAAGAATCTTTACAGTATGCCTTATTTCTCTGTCTCTTCCTATCACAGGATCAAGTTTACCCTGTTTTGCAAGTTCTGTAAAATCGATACCGTATTTTTCAAGGGCTTCATAGGTCTCTTCTGGATTTTCAGTTGTCACTTTTTTATCCCCTCTGATCTCTTTTAATACCTGTTGCAGATATTCTCGAGTCACACCAGCATTTGACAGTATTTTACCACTTGAGCTGTTAGACTCTTTGAGTAATCCAAATAACAGATGTTCTACACTTACGTATTCATCACCCATCTGTTCTGCTTCTTTGCCTGCTGTATCAAGCACTCGTTTAAGCCTCTGACTCATATATACCTGTTCACTGCCAGGACCAGAAACACTGGGTGATTCAGATAGCGCTTTTTCTACTTTCTGAATTATTGTTTCTGGTGAAATGTCCATTTTTTGCAAGATGCGCGGTACCAAGCCATTTTTTTGCTCAAGTAATGCAAGAAGTAAATGCTCACAGTCAATTTGTTGATGACGATATCGTGCTGCAATAGTTGTCGAATTCTGGAGTGCTTCATATGTTTTTTGTGTAAAATTCTCCCCGTTCATTTCCTATCACCAATAATAATCCTGATTAGGTAATTAGATGATATGTTAATTTGATAATGAAATTTTGTTAAACAATGTTATATGGATTTGTTCTTCTATATAAAAGTTTTGGTTAAAAAAGAAGTTATTAATTAAAAGAATTAATACGCACGGAAAGATAGTAACCAAAATATATATAACGAAATAATAAATACTAAAAATCCAGTATGCCAAGATACAAAACACATATAACTGCTGGAGCAATTTCGGGCTTGATAGTATTACTAATCCTTGGTAAAATCCATAATATAACAATAAGCCCATTACTAAGTATGATAGCTATATTATTTTCTGTAATGGGTTCTACGCTTCCCGATAAAATAGAACCAGCAAAAAACAGCAAACATAGAAAATTTTTCCACTCAAAAGTTATCCTTTTTACTACAAGTTACCTACTGTATGAAATATTTAACACTGGAAACGTCGCGTATTTCAATGAAAATATATTAACCTTATATACGGGATTTATTTTAGCAGGTTATCTGTCCCACCTGATACTGGATGCAACAACACCCTCAGGGCTTCCACTGTTTTAATATATTAATAAATTTCCAAGAGTAACGCATTTATATAAATATTACAAATTAATATACAGGAGTTTTTATGGCTGACTGGATTTCTCGTTTAAATAAAATACTTGAAGGGAAAGAAAAAAAAGAAAAATCCTCTTTAGAATCAAGTACCTCGGATGCAGATACAAGATATCACATAATAGGGTTTATTGAAAACGCAGTAATTCCAGCATTTACACAACTCAAAAAAGAACTTGAAAACAAAGGTCGTAAAGTTGTCATAGAAGAACCTGAAGACCTTGAAGACAGGTCCTCTATAACCGCATCTATTAGTGTTTACAAAGATGATGAAGAAGAATTCTATTATGCTATACAAGGAAAACCCTATCAGAAAATGAATTTTGCTTTTCCATATCAACCGGAAGACAAACCAAGTTACTGTAAGGCTGTAATTCTTTTAAGAAGTGGTGTTCAGGGTAAAATAGACATAAAAAAATATTCAAAAGAAGATATAATTCAAAACTTTTTAGATGAATATTCAAAATGGGTTATTTTCTAATTTTTATAGTTGACATCCAGTCCAAGAATTTCTGTTGCACCAGAAACAATATCTCTGGCAATTTCTGCACATCCTATAGCTGCACTCCATCTGCCAAGAACATAAGGTTTTATACCAAGATGGTAATGGATTTTATCAACTACATATTCAACCTCACCAACCGAACCTGCAAGATATATGTTATCTGCCAGTTCAGGTTTCAGGTCGGAAAGTAATACCTGTATACTTTTAATTTCCATTGCAGCAAAAAGTGATATTGTATCAAGTGCAAGAACTGCTTCAGGATTATTTTTATCGACTGCATCAAGTAGAGTCTGAAAATCAGTATACAGTGTGCGTTTCAATACACCGGCGTTCATGAACGCTTCATTTGCTGAATATAAACCCGAATCAACATCTCGTATAGCCTGCAAATCCAGTGGACCATGCTGTAAACCGGGTGCAAAAATACAGGCATCAATTGCACCTGCAATTTTTTTATTTGATACACCCAATGTAACTGTATTAGAACTAATATCTGAAACGATAAAATCACCATCCTGATTGAGGCATCGCGCATGGTACGCTATACCCACTTTTTCAGGGCTGGTCGAGTGTGAAAATATATTCATACGCTGGTCTGTATTGCTTCCTGTATGTATACCGGGAATTACCACTGCAGGAATGTCTGAATTTTTGATAGCATCAAAAACTTTTGCTCCCCCTCCTGTCTTTTTACCTGCCCCTTCTATACTTCTAACACCTCTTGAATAAACATTTTTTATATTCTCAATACTGTTGATATCATCGCCCATCGAATATGTGACAGCCATAAGTTTAACATTCTCTTTGCTAACATCAAAGCTATCCATAATGTAGTCAATAATATCAAATTCGTTCATAGATGCAGCATTGTCACGGGGCAATTCAAACCTGTAAGAATCAGTATCTTCATCTTCTGTAATAGATGCAATGCGTATTGCATTTGTACCATGATCAATACCGATAAACATTATTACACATACCCTTATTTATCCTGAAGCATTTCATTTAATTCATCCATAATGCGTTTTCCTTCTACAACATCTCCTACAGTGGTTATAATCCGCAATTCTTGAGTAGATGTGCCTTGAGAAACAACCATCCGCAAGTTTCCCCGTTTATCACAGCGTAAAGCTTTGGCAGAAAACGCCCCGCCTGGTACACCTTTTTTTGCTTTTACTTGAATAACAGCTGGTATTATTTTTTTCACTTCTGGATGAGTACCAATGATATGGATTATTCTTCTCCCCTGACGACCGCCGATGATGGTAGAATGTGAACCACCCAGCTTATCATAGGGTGATTCTTCAGCAGAGGTTACATTTTTTTTCTGTTCATCCCTCATTTTTTAAAACCTTCATCCCTTATTCAGAGATGTTTAATTTCTTCCATATCAACCAATTTGAAACTGGCATCATCCAGTACACTAATAGCTCCCTTGATATCATCAACACGTACTATCAAAAGGGCTTTTTCGGTTTTTGTAACAAAAGCGTAGGAATAATCGATATTAATTCCGTGTTCACCCAGACTATTTGCAATATTGGATAAACTTCCCGGTACATCCTCCATCTCTATACCAAGTACATTTGTTTCAGAAACTGTAAATCCGGTGTTGTGAAGTGATTCATAGGCTTTATCCGGATTATCCACCACCATTCGTATAATACCAAATTCACCGGCTTCTGCTATATTAAAAGCCCTGATATTTACATCGGCATTTTTGAGTTTGTCCGCTATATCTGCAAGTCTTCCTGGTTTGTTTTCTGCAAATATGGAAATTTGTTTTAATATATTATCTTCGGTATCCATGTAAACACCCACATAACCAATTTTTTAATAATACCCAATTAATGTTATAGGTTTCGATTATCAATAACTTTCTTGGATTTACCTACAGTTCTTGGAAGGGAACCCTGTTCAACAAGTTCTACCTTAACTGACACATTCAGTACACTCTTAAGAGCAGACTCCACCTTTTTCTCAAGAGATATAATATCATTCACCCTATCACTGAATGCTGTATCGGTCATTTCAATCTGCACTTTCATCATATCCATTTCATTGACCCTGTCGACTATTATCTGGAAATGTTCACCTACCTCTGGTATATTCATAAGCACAGCTTCAATCTGGCCAGGGAATACATTGACACCCCGAACAACAAGCATATCATCCACTCTGCCGGTAATTCTTGTAATCCTTGGATGAGTACGTCCGCATTCACAGGGTTCACTGTTTAAGGCTGTAAGGTCTCCGACTTTGTATCTGATAAGAGGAAGCGCTTCTTTTGAAAGGGTTGTTATTGCAAGTTCACCTCTTTCACCATCTGGCAGTGGCTCTCCTGTATCAGGGTCTATGATTTCGACAAGAAACTGGTCTGCCCATATATGGATACCATCCTGGTATTTACATTCGGTAAATAACGGACCACTCAATTCTGATGTTCCGAAGATATCATAGGCTTTAATACCGGTTGTATCCTCTATCCGTTTGCGCATCTCTTCTGACCACGGTTCTGCTCCGAGTATGCCAATCTTTAAATCGGTATCATCCTTTATACTGATACCCATATTCTTTGCAGCTTCATTCATGTACAACATATAGGATGGTGTACAGGCTATGACACTTGTACCCAAATCTTGCATTAATTCAATCTGTCTCCCTGTATTACCGGCACTTGTTGGAAGCACCGAAGCTGATACCTCCTCAGCTCCGTAATGTAATCCAAGACCACCTGTAAAAAGTCCATAGCCGTAGCTTACCTGCATGTTGTCCCCTCGACCTATCCCTATTGATGTTAGGGCTCTTGCAAGCGAGTTAGCCCAGCAGTTGATATCATTTCTTGTATATCCCACAACTGTAGGTTTTCCAGATGTTCCTGATGATGCATGGAAACGTACAAGTTGTGTATTCGGAACACAAAACATTCCAGTAGGATAATTATCACGCAAATCCTGTTTATAGGTAAAAGGAAGTTTTTTTACATCTTCAAGTGAATTTATATCTTCTGGTTTTATACCGGCATCATCAAGCCGTTTTTTATAAAAAGGAGAATGGCTGTAAACATAATTTATAAGTTGTTTTAATTTATATTCCTGTAATTGTCTTAATTCATCAACCGGCATTCGTTCAATATGTGGGTCCCAGTATTCCATTGTATTTCCTGCCTGTTTTTCTTATAAACGGATAATTTTTATTGATTAGCAGAATAATTATAATAATTAATGGTTTTCATTTTTAACAGTTTCTTTTTTTAGTGTTTCAAGTGCTCGCATTTTACATTCTGAAAGAATCTGGTTAACATCAGTTACAACATCGATACCTGCAGCTCCCGGATGACCACCGCCTGTGCCACAGTAATGTTCACTTATATCTTCCATTATCTTACCAAGATTTACACCCGAATTGACCGCATCACGTCTAGCACGCGCACTGACTCTTATACTACCATCACAGGTTGTAGCTACAAAAGCCACATCAGCCCCTATATTAATCAACATTGAGGATGCTGCACCTCCAAAAGAACTTACATTCGATGTTACCACCAACCATTCATTCACACGTTC
>NZ_JAHENT010000091.1 GCF_018609725.1 Methanohalobium sp.
AGAAAGAAATGTAACAATAGTTGAAAATCTTCCTCCTAACCAACCTATTTTAAACTCTCCTAGTGATGGAGCAACAGGAGTAAGTACAAATTCTACCTTAAATGTTACAGTAACAGATCCTGATAGTTCTGTTCTTAATGTAACTTTTGTGACTAATTCAGATGATTCAATTATTTGTAAAAATAATTCAATAGCTAATAATTCAGGTGTTTTATGTTCATGGAATAATTTATATCAAGAAACAACATACGAATGGTATGTTAATGTTTCAGATGGAAGCAACATAACAAAAAGTGATGTTTGGAGTTTTACTACTATTTACCCTGATTCATTCGTTTCCAAATGGAATACTTCTTCTGTTTCCAGTGGCTCTAGTAATGCCTCACAAGTATCTCTTCCTTTAGAAAGCTCAGGGGATTATAATTTCACTGTATTTTGGGGAGACGGTACTAACGATACCATAACTACATACGACCAAGCTGAAGTGACTCATAATTATAGCTCTCCTGGAGTTTATAGCATCACTATAAATGGTACGATAAAGGGATGGAGATTTGATGATGGTGGTGATAAGTTAAAGCTTATAGAAATTTCTAATTGGGGTGAATTGCATCTTGGCAACAACGGAGATTATTTTCAAGGTACTGAAAATCTTAATATTACAGCTAAGAATATCTTGAACACCTCTGGAATGACTGACATGTCAAGAGCCTTCTCTGATAGCGGCGTCTCCAGCATCCCTAACATGGGTAAGTGGAATACTTCAAGTGTTACTAGTATGAGCAATATGTTCGACGGGGCTTCTGATTTTAATCAAGACATAGGTTCTTGGGATGTGTCTAATGTCAATAGCATGTTTAGAATGTTCTTAGATGCTTCTTCCTTTAATAACAGCGGAAGTGATTCAATAAATAATTGGGATGTGTCAAGTGTGACTGATATGCGTTATATTTTTGATGGTGCTTCTTCTTTCAATCAACCCATAGGGGATTGGGATGTTGGTCATATCACAGAGATGAATGGTATATTCGAAAGTGCAACGTCATTTAATCAGGACTTAAGTTCTTGGGATGTGTCTAATGTTATAAATATGTATAGAATGTTTGCTGGTGCTACCTCTTTTAATAATAGCGGTAATGATTCAATAAATAATTGGGATGTGTCTAATGTTATAAATATGGAAAGTTTGTTTGGTAATGCTTATGATTTTAATCAACCAATAGGAAAATGGAATGTTTCTAGTGTTACAGACATGAGTAGTATGCTTGTTGGAACTTCTTTCAACCAAGACATTTCTTCTTGGGATACTTCAAGTGTAGAGGATATGGGATTTATGTTGAGTAGGACTCCATTCAATAAAGACATAGGTTCTTGGAATGTTTCAAATGTTACTAATATGCAAGGAATGTTTCGTTATTCTTCTGATTTTAATCAAGACATATCTAGCTGGGATGTGAGCAGTGTAGAAACTATGGGAGGCCCTGATTATTATGATGGAATGTTTGCACAAGCTTATTCCTTTAATCAATCAATAGGAGAATGGAATGTTTCTAGTGTTACAGACATGAGATATATGTTCTATGAGGCCTCTAGTTTCAATAACGGAAGAAATGATAGTATCAATAGCTGGGACGTTTCAAATGTTATAAACATGAGTAGCATGTTCGAAGGAGCTTCTGATTTCAATCAAGATATAGGAAACTGGGACGTTTCAAATGTTATAAACATGAGTAGCATGTTCGAAGGAGCTTCTGATTTCAATCAAGATATAGGAAACTGGGATGTTTCAAGTGTAATAGAAATGGATTATATGTTCTATAGTGCAGATTCTTTTGACCAGAACATAGGCTCCTGGAATGTTTCAAATGTCAATAGCATGTTTAGAATGTTCCTTTCCAATAGTCTCTCTTACAACAACTATGATAGCTTGCTTAATAGTTGGGCTACTTATAACTTACAGAACAATGTTGATTTCCATGCAGGTACTTCAAAATACAGTTTATATTCAGCCCGTATTTCCAGAAATGACACTTTAATAAACCAATATAACTGGGATATTACTGATAGTGGTCAATTAATTCACCCTCTTGATGGGGAACCTAATGTTTCATTTTCCCCAACATTAAAGTTTGTGGTCACTGAACCTTCTGGAAGTGATTTGAATGCTAGTTTCTATGATGCATCAGACCATTCTCAAATAGGAACTACTCAGACAGGAATTTCAAATGGAGAAACCATTTCTGTAGAATGGGAAGGTTTGAATACTTCATCTACATATGAATGGTATGTAAATGTAACCAATAGTTCCAATACAATACAATCTGAAACATGGAACTTCACAACACCTGAAAATTTTCTTCCATCTGTTTCCTTGAATAGTCCTGCTGAAAATGAAGGGATTGGATCTGTTGATATAATCTTCAATTGTTCTGCTTCTGATCCAGAGAGCCTTTCTAATGTTACTCTTTATATTAATAGTTTTGCAAATGAAACTAATTCTTCTGGTGTTAATGGGAACTATATTTTTAACAAGACTTTGGAAGAAGGCTCTTATAACTGGACTTGTGAGGCTGTTGATAATATTAGTCAATCTGCTAAACCATCTCCTAATGAATTTGTAATAGATTTGTCTTCTCCTGATATTAACTTCCAAGGCCAAACTCTCTCTGATGGTGCTTTAACTTCTAATAGATGGGTTGAGGCAAATGTGTCTGTGAATGATTCTACGATGGGGTCGTTCACTTGGAATTGGAATGGCACGAATTATACGGTCTTCAATGAGAGTCTTGTTGCTATGTATAATTTTGATAATGTTTCGGCGTTGGGTGAGAATGATAGTTACATAGCAGATATTAGTGATAATGGAAATGATGGTGAGTGTTCAGGTGCTTCATGTCCTGTTTGGAATTCTTCTGGAAAGTATGGAGGAGCTTTTGAATTTGATGGTTCTGGTAGTCATTTCAATCTTCCTGATGATACATTTGACAATTTATCTAAAGGTACTGTTGTTGCCTGGGTTAAGAAAGATCCTGATAATGATTATGACTCTTTCTTTGATGTGTATAATGGAGGAACTTATGATCATATGGAATTTGGAGTGCAAGACGAAGACTTCTATGTGTGGTGGTATAATGGAAGTTGGCAAAACCATAACTCAAATGATAATAATGTAACCAATGAAGAATGGCATCAACTTGTATATTCTGTAAATGAAACTGATTATTCATTGTATGTAGACGGAGAATTGAAATCTCAAGGAGAGAAATCTGTTTTCTTTTCTGATTATTCTTCAGGTACAACTGATTATGAAATTGGTAGAACTGTTGAAAACAGTGGTGAAGCTTGGCCTGGTTATATTGACGAAATGAAAATTTATGAAAGAGAGTTATCTCATGAAGAAATTCAAACTCTTTACATGTCAAATTTAAGAAAGTATGATACTGATAAATGGGAA
>NZ_JAHENT010000092.1 GCF_018609725.1 Methanohalobium sp.
CAGACAACCTTAAAAAATCAGTGGAATTTTTCAAACTAGATTCTTCACAGATCCAGAATTCTGAAAACAGCGAGGAGGTCAACTAACCTACCTCCTTTTTTAATTTTTGAGGTGAAAACGGATGGAATACGAACAGGAAAAAGGTGCTGGTACAGAGGATAAGAACCTGCAGCTTGTTGCTTTCAATCTTGGTGACGAGGAATTTGGTGTAGACATAATGCAGGTTCAGGAAATTATTAGGATGCAGGAAGTTACACGTATACCTCAGGCGCCTGGTTTTGTTAAAGGTGTTATCAATATACGCGGAAAGATTATTGGCTCTGTAGAAAACCTTTATGATGATTAAAACATCATGATTTACTATAGACCTGTGGATGTTGTACAGAATCAGTTTTGTTTTAACTTCTTTGACTTGATTTCTGTATTTTCTCGCTTTGACCTTTTCGCCAAATAATCTTTTTATGACAGAAATCACAGTTTTAACCAGATTCCTTTCAAAGTAGATAACTTCACTGAAATCAATGTACATTTCTTTCCTGTATTTGCCGTTGATTTTTTTCCTGGATTTATTTCTTATAGGAATAACAGCATAGGAGTCTAATTCATCTCTTATCAGTTCATGTATTCTTTCTGAATCATAGGCTTTATCCATGACGTAATATGATGGTTTTTTAATACTGTGGGATTGTCTAAGCACCGGTAATGCATGTTTAACGTCATGTGTAGGGTTTTTGGTGATTTTGTCTGCTAATATAATCAGTTTATCCGTATCCACAGATATAGAGATTTTCAGGAAATTCTTTCGATACGTATCGGTCCTCAATGAATAATAGTAGCTTGCATAACAGCTGGTCATATCGGAAGCATCGATTGCTACTATACCGGGGCTGTCCGCCCCGGTTGTAGAACAGTTTCACTGTTTGATTGAGTATCCGGTTGAACTTGTAAGTGGATATCCTGCTAACGAATTTTTGTAATGTAGTAAAATGTGGAACATTTTCAAGTTCCAGTTTATCTAGAATCGGATACATGAGTTCCAGTCTTTGAATGAAACTCCTGTAATCGGCAACCATGTACTCTTTAAACAGTACCAGCACCATTAGCTGGTGCTGGTCATAGGTCTGTTTCGAGTATTTAATCGAATACAATGGCAGTCTGGTTCCTCTGATAATTTTTAATGTTTCATCGATAAATTTAAGGTATATGTTGTTCCTTTTCATAATTGCTCATTTTTCTGGTTTTTGTCCAAAACCAAAAAGGAGCTCCTTTTCTTAAATCGTTTCAGAATTAGATTCTTTAGTCAGAATAGGGTTTTCTGTACGAAATTACTCCATGAAGCATCAATTATATGCTGTGCAAGATTATAATTTGTCAGCAGTCCTTTAACATTCAAAGTTTCCAGACAGACAGCTTGGTTCTCGCTTATCAATCTGGAACTTAACTTATGCTGGAAATCTTTTCTCTGGTTGCTAATCTTCTCATGATACTTGGCTATCTGGTGTTTCAGTTTCCTGTAATTATTAGAACCTTTCTTCTTTCTACTGAGCCTTTTCTGCAATACTTTCAATCTATCAATCGAATTTTTCAGGTATCTTGGGTTATCAATTTTTTCACCGTTAGAAGTTCTTCAAAACAGCGAAAGGAAGTTGCGAAGCTACATTAACAATTCGCCTGTGGTTATATTCGTTGTTCACAAAAACGGATATTTTATTGATGTGAACCCTGATGCTTCATATCTTACGGGTTATTCCAGAAATAAACTGCTTCCAATGCATATTTTTAACCTTTTTTCATTTGAATCATAGGTACTGTTCAGTTAATGAGACATATATAATCTATTATCGATTGTTTAATATTTTTAAGCACAATGATTTAAAGTTACAAATCAATTGTAGATGGTCTTAACTGAACAGTGCCTGAAAACAGTAATCTACGGGGTTGTTTCATCAATCTTTAAACTTCGTTTAAAGATATCCTTTAAACAACTTAAATCAAAGACTCTTTAAACTACAGTTTAAAGATATTGGTAAATTTCAATTTACCAAGTTTAAGTTTAACTCTAAATTTTTAATTTAGAGTGTTTTAATTTAAGGAGACGGTTAGAAACCGTTGGCTTTCACGTACCCCTGTTACCCCTTCTTCGTAAATGAACTTGCATGTGAAAATCTGGGTTACACAAAAAGTGAACTTCTTTCAATGAATATTACGGATATTGAGCCCTACAACGAAAATTATAATTCCAGAAAAAGATACTGGAGTAATTTATCAAGACATAATTCCTATCGCATAGAAACTTCTCATGAAAGAAAAGACGGTTCAATTTATCCGGTAGAGGTAAAAATGACCCGGATTGATTTGGAAGGTGAACCGATTATCCTTGGGTTCTGCCGTGATATTACTACACGAAAACAAGCTGAAGAGAACCTAATCAATGCAAAATTGGAGGCTGAATCTACCAGTCAAGCAAAAAGCGAACTTCTTGCCAATGTGAGTCATGAGTTGCGTACTCCTCTAACCTCAATTATAGGTTTTTCAGATATCATGCTTAAAGGAAAAGCAGGAAAATTAAACAACAACCAGATAAATTATTTGAATAAAATACACAAAAGTGGACAGAACCTGCTTGACCTCATCAACGATTTACTCGATTTGTCAAATATAGAAGCTGGTAAATTGGAACTTCATTATGAAAAAATATCATTAACCGAAATCATTGAAGATTTAATGGCAAAATTGTCTCCACTTGCATCTGAAAAAATTAACCCTTGATTCAAAAATTAACCCTGATATAGAGTATGTCTGTATGGATAATATAAAACTCAGACAAATACTTTATAATCTCTTATACAACGCTATAAAGTTTACAAATAATGGATCAGTTACCGTAGAAGTGGATATTGTGGATAATAATTACCAATTTTCGGTTATTGATACAGGTATAGGAATACCAGAAGATAAACAGGACGAAATATTTGAATCATTTAAACAACTAGATTCAAGTACTAAAAGACGGCATGCTGGTACAGGTCTTGGATTAACACTGGTAAAAAGACTTGTCGAAATTTATGGTGGGTATATAGAAGTTGAAAGTAAATACGGGGAAGGCAGCAGGTTTACTTTTACAATATCTGCAGATAAAAATTGCAACTAAAAATAGACAATTAAAATAATTTATTACATTAATATATAAAGAATTCCTGATACTAAAGCACCTGCAAATGTTGCAACAAAATTAACACCACTGTTTGAAAGGAAATGTTTTTTCTGTATTGTTGCCCCTATCAGACTATCTATATTTGTTCCTATAAATCCTCCTGCAGTACCTATCACCAACGAAAGTAAAAGGTTATCAACCAGTCCAAAAAGATAGGCCAACAACCCTATACATATAGAGCCTGAGACTGCTGCTACCTCTCCAAGAACGGATATCGCACCATCTGTACCAGGATATGTGGGTTTTAATGTGGTTATAATCCTTGGTTTTGC
Source organism: Methanohalobium sp. (assembly GCF_018609725.1). GTDB lineage: Archaea > Halobacteriota > Methanosarcinia > Methanosarcinales > Methanosarcinaceae > Methanohalobium. The sequence continues at coordinate 3,487 of NZ_JAHENT010000092.1, forward strand.
TTTTGCTGTAGTACCTATTTCACTTGCCAGTGTGTCACCGGTGGCTGTTGCTACAGCCCCCAGATATGCAAAGATTATTAAAGAACTGTATTCAGGATAAATCCCATAAGCGATAGCAAGACATAATGCAGCTGTACTATTGCTTAACACATTTTCATAACTGCGAATGCCCCCTTCAGATTGTGCAATACCGATGGATTCCTTGTATTTGTATTTGTATTTGGTAAAGATTCCTCCAAGTATGAAAAACATTAACAGCAATATAAACCAGAAGAAATCACCAAAACCAATTATCAAAACTCCAAGAAGCGCTGCACTGAGTAGTGCAGATATGTCTGCTATTCCTGCTTTATAGGCTAAAATTCCCAAAAGTAGAGAAAAAATGAATGCCAAAGACATCTGAAGCGGTGGTACAAAGTAACCAAAAGCAGCAAACATCCACATCACCATCCCACACCCAAGCGGAACAATGAAATTAGTATCAATATTTGAAGGTATAGATTCAAATAAAGCTCCTGTTATAGCTCCTATCACTGAAATAAAAAAGACCATGCCGTAGGTGGTTGATGTATTTTGCCAAAAAATAATCCATGAACTTGAGAGAAACGATGTGATTATGCTCACCCCGAGCAGAACAATAATGGATGTCAATGTTAATGTGTACTTTTTATATACTATTTTACGATTTACATAATTTGCAGTACTTACACCAAAAGTGGAAATTGCAAATGCACCTGAAATTACATACAACGGATATGAATATGAAGTAAAATCAAGTATAGCTCCTATTAACAGAAGAATGGTTATTGATACTACAAGATTGTATGAACTTCTTATTTTCGGCTTTTTGGGTTGGTCAGAATAATATGAGGGGTTATCATGAACAATACAGTAGAGAACCGATTCTTCTGGAATGTATCTCAACAGTATTAGAACAAAGACTGAACCAGCCAATAAACTGTAAACACTCAAAAAAGGGAACAGCAGCAGTACAAACCCAAATACAATATGGGTCAGCTGTTTGCAGTGTTCATAATCAAGGTTTTTGATATAACGTGATACATCCGCCATGTTTGGTCTTCGTTTTGTGTTTAATATTGGATAAAAATTGCTTTTTAATTATTTAAATAACCATTGTTGGTTTATAAAGTTCATTAATATTAATGTATTTATAAAAACACAAATAAAATGGACTTATTATACATATTCGCCAAGTGATAAATATGAACTATAGACCTATAGACACTATAACAGACCTTGTAGAATCACCGGATTTCTATAAAAACATGGAACAGATAAAAGAGATGAACATTCCGGACGAAATATCATATTATATAGAAAAATATGAAGATATTTGTGGAGATAGAGACAGGTTCCTCTGGAACTGGGTACAGACCCTGACTACTTCCCGAAATCCAGGGTTTATGTTTTCAACTGTACCCGAGGAATACACACAACATATAGGAAATCTAAAAACAATTCTAACAATTTTTGTAGCTACTCTGGATGATATAGCAGACAAGTACAAAGATAAAGAACTGCTTGAAAAATGTCTGGATATACCTTTCGAAAAAGAAAATATCGATACCAGAAACATAAACGACATTAACAAAATAAGGCGAATAAAACTTGCAGAGGAAATATGGGACAACATAAACTTAGAACTTGTGAGTTTACCAAGATATGAAGAATTTAAAGATATTTTTACTTTCGATATTAAACAATTGCTTAATTCTCTCCATCACTCATATGTTATTAATGTTAATCCCTATTTGATTAATTTAAAAGAAGCAGAAATCTATGCCAACCATAACATGACTTTTTACCTGTATTCTGATATTGATTTGATGGCATCTCCCAGTTTTGATATTAAAGACCTCCCATATCTCAGGGAAGTTATCTGGAGAGCCCAGAAAATGGCAAGAATTGGTAATTGGTTAAGCACATGGGAAAGAGAAGTTAAAGAAGGCGATTTCAGTTCTGGTATATTCGCCTATGCTATATCAAACAAAATACTGAATGTAGAAGACTTGGATGAGAAAAATAAAAAAGAAATGGTGGAATTGTTGAAAAAATACTATATAGAAAAACACTTCCTTGAAAAATGGCAGGAAAATTACAACCAAATAAACAATATAACTTCAACTATCAATTCAATAGATATCAATCAATATCTGGAAGGACTTGAACAGATATTATCATACCATCTTGCAAGTAAGGGTTTAAAATAAAATTATAATTATAAGCAAATCATCAAACTGAGCCGGTTGGTATTAGATAAAAAATCCATGAGAGGTGATATTTCATTTCTTCTTTATAAAAAAGAACAAATAATCGTTTTAGTGTATCTCAAAGTTTTAGAATATATTTATATAATTTATATTATTATTTTGTATATACAATCTGGTTAAGGATAAGTGATAGATGCGGGATGAAAATAAAACTAAAAAAGAACTTATACAAGAGATTAATGCACTTCGTAATGAAGTCAATGAAATTAAAAAACTGGATGAACAGGATAAACAAAACATCAAAAAAGAATCTATCCATAATGAAGCTGAAAAGCTGGCAAATATCGGGAGTTGGGTATGGGACATCAAGAACGATAACATAACCTCATCTTATCAATTGAAACTTATTCTAGGATTCATTGAAGAGCCAGAGTCGATAGATGACATTTTATCAGTTGCTCACCCTGATGATTTACCAGAATTTAAAAAATCACTAAATGCTGCACTGAAAAACGCCTATAATAATTATCATATAGAGTATCGAATCCTGAAAAACAACGACAGACAAATACGGTATGTTAAATCCATTGGAAAATTCGTTCTGGACGAGAACAATGATCCATATTTAATGTATGGTGCCACTCAGGATATTACCGATTATAAGTTAATGGAATCCAAACTTCATGAATATTATAGCGAGCTTGAAAAAGAAAAATTACTGAACAAAAAATATCTTGATGTGGCCGGTGTAGTTATTCTGGTAATCGATGCCTACCTGAATATCACATTTGTAAACAAAAAGGGTCGTGAGATACTTGGATACAATAAAGATGACATTTTGATGAGGAACATATACGAATTTATTTCTGAAAAATACCACAATGTCTTTAATAACACTGTCAAAAAACTGATTTCTGGACAACTGGAATCCGAATACCTTGAAATTCCAATATTAACAAAAAATAGTGAAGAACGTATTATATCATGGAACAATACAGTGTTAAAAGATGATAACGGACATATTATTGGAGTTTTGAGTTCAGGTGATGATCGTACCAAATACAGAGAAATTGAAAAATCATTCCGCCAGATTACAGAAAACATGCAGGACATGGTTACAAAAACCGATAAAAACGGTATTATCGAATATGCCACCCCTTCCCATGAACATATAATTGGATACAAACCTGAAGAAATAATCGGCGAAACAGTTTTTAACTTTATCCATCCTGATGATGTAGAGAAAATAAAAAAAAAGTTTAATGAAGATTTAAGAAATGTAGACTCATCAACTGCTGAATTCAGATGTATACATGCAAAGGGTTATTATATATGGGTGGAAACTATCGGAAAACTTGTTCAGGATGATATTAAAAATGACCTAAAAATCATATTTTCAACGCGTAATATTAACAAACGCAAAACTACAGAAGAACAATTAAAAGATAATGAGGAAAAATATCGAACTATTTTTGAGACAACAGGCACAGCCACTGTAATTGCAGATGGCAACAATATATTTTCCCTTGTAAACAGAGAATTTGAAAGACTTTCAGGATACTCCAAAGAAGAGATAGAAGGAAAAAAGAACTGGATGGAGTTTGTAGCAGAAGAAGATATAGAACGGTTGCACCAAAATTACAAAAAATTACTCCATGACCCATATTCTGCGCCTAACAAATATGAGTACCGTTTTTTAGACCGATATGGTAACCAGCATCACATTAACATGGTCGTCAGTATAGTTCCTGGAGAGTCCAGAGTAATAGGCTCACTCTTGGATGTTACCGAACTTAAAAACGCCAAAAAAGCCCTTGAAAAATATACTGAAGAACTCAAATCTCTGGATAAAATGAAAGATGAGTTCATAGCGAATTTGAGCCATGAATTAAGAACTCCACTGACCCACATCAAGGGCTATAGCGATTTGATAAACAATGAAACCCTAGGAGAACTTAATGAAAAACAAAAAAAGGCTATGAATGTTATTGTCCAAAGCTGTGACCAGTTAACACATCTTATTGAATCACTTCTTTATTTAAACGTCCTACATACTGAAAAATCCAGTTATCAATTTCATCCATTTAAAATAAAAAGATTGATAGACAATATTGTATCAAATCTCAATCCCAAAATACAGAAAAAAAATCAATATGTTAAAACATCCGTGGAAGATGAATTGTTAATCTATGGTGATTGGGATTATTTAAAACAGGTGTTTACTCATTTAGTAGATAACGCAAATAAATTTACACCCTGTGAAGGAACAATAACAATATATGGATTTAGAGAGAACGACAACGCTCACATTATGATCGAGGATAATGGAATAGGTATCAAAAAAGAGTTGATACCAAATATTTTCGGACTTTTCTACCAGATTGACGGGTCAATGACAAGAAATCATGGCGGTACAGGTATCGGGATGTATATATGTAAAGAAATTATTGAGCTTCATAACGGCTGTATATGGGTTGAAAGTGAGGAAGATGTTGGAACTATAGTACATGTAATGCTACCACTTACTGATACCTGTATCATGGAAATTGACAATGACAGAACTAATTACATCAACTGATTATAAGTGTTAATTATCAAGCTTTTTTAAATATTCTACTACATCATCTACATCTTTATCAGACATGTGCCATCTTGGCATAGTAGAGTCAAGCAGGCTTCCAGAAGGGTCTATTCCTTTTTTAATCGCTTTTTTTATAGTTTCAGCTGTATATACTGGATGCTCGTCATGCTCATCAGAAGTCAGTGCGCTATAGGTTATATCAGGAGGTATTTTATCCCAAATATAGCAGAAGACTCCCAGCGAAGCTGGAAGATGAATGCGATATACACTCTTGAACCACATTTAACATAACATATATATAATGTTAAAGTCTAACTACTGTAATATGTTAAAAGCCTACAAGTATCGTATGTATCCAAATCAAACTCAACAGGAGTTAATTACAAAACACATAGGAGCTTGTAGGTTCATCTACAACTGGGCTTTGGAGAACAAAATCAAATCTTATGAGCAAGACGGCAAAGCGATATCAAGATTTGAGTTGAACAAACGAATAAGAGTCTTAAAAGATGATATCAATGGTTGAAAGAGATTAACTCACAATCATTACAGG
>NZ_JAHENT010000093.1 GCF_018609725.1 Methanohalobium sp.
CCTGTAACGACAGGTAGGCCACGTGCTGCTACTGTATTACTTACTGTGATATTCGTAAGTGTAACGGTTTTATTTTTATTATATGAACCACCGGATTCATCAATGCGAATATCTTCAATAGCTCCCGGTAAGTAACTAGCAACTACATTTGCGTTCTTACCCTTATAACCGCCTTCACCATCTGAAATTCTTAGACGCCAAATAGTTTCATCGCGAACACTTGCGGATGGTAGAGGATCGTAGTTAGTACCAGAAGCTAGAGTTATAACACTGCCGATACTACCAACTGTTACATCATCAAATTCTAATGCGGAACTTAATGTACTATTAATATTAGCTGTAGCGAAACTATTAGACACCGCAGCCGTATTAGCACCATCTGAAACGAAGTAAGGTTCTGTGCCTAGTACAACATCTTTAACTGGTTCAATTATATCTGTATTAAGTTGAATAATTTCTGTATTAACAATAGTCGCGATTTCAAAATCAGCACCAAAACCGTCACTACCGTAAACATTTACAACTTCTTCACCTTTTCTGTAACCAGAACCACCATCAACAACACTGAAACTAACAGCGGACGTATCGGAAGTTTCAATAACTGTACCATTAGCACCAGAACCGCCCGCACCAGTAACCGTAAATCTATCACCAACGGAGTGACCTTGACCTTTAAATCTGACAGGATCAATATCAACTAGAGTACCAACAAAGCTAACAACGGTTCCCGTAATAAGATCGTCGCCTGTTTTATTATTGGTTACAACTTCACCATCTCGAAAAGCACCATCACTGTTAGTGATAAAGACTTCTCTCACCAGAAGGCCCGATTCTTGACCACGAATAACTCTATCAACTGTCGCCGTTGCACCAGAAGTTAGACCTTCAATTTCTTGACCTTCTAAGCTATCAAGATCACCTTGAAATGGTCTACCCAATCTAATAGAGGATTCTTCAACCCAACGTCCATCAGAGACTTTTAAAATATCTTCTCTTGGATAATATATTGTGATATCTTCATCATAAAGCATACGGAAAAGTAACTTATAAGAAGCTTCTGATCCTTTTCCTCGGTAGAATTCAATAGCGTACTTGATAAAAAGTCTTTTATCACCAATTGCATCTTCTGGAACGGAAGGAATGAATTCACTGATGAAATATTGAACGTATTCATCAAGAGTATTATCAATATCTCGGTAGTTTAATACATTCTGAGTAGCATCAATGACATTCTTTTCTTGTTCAAGCCATTCGTAATAAGCTTTGATGAAGTCAACAAATACAGGTCCATCTTCAAAAAAGAATTCGGGAAATTGTGTTTCGATTAGTGTAGATATTTTATTATTAGTTGTCATCATCCACCATCTTCACGTTAATATTGCTTTCATCAAAGAGAATAATTGTATTTCTAACAGGATTAATATCGTTATTCTTTGGTATTGCGACTAATTCTATATCATCACCATCGTTTACGCTTTCAAATAGAATTGAATTTAGTGTAATCACACCATTTTCATAATCGACACTTCCTACGTTATTATCAATATTAACTTTGGTATTATTAATATTTCTATATACTTCAATATTTCCTTTCGCATTATCTTCTAGATAAGCTTTATCAAATCCTTTATAACGAAAAGAGTTATTAGAATATACTTTTCTTGTATGACTTTCATGCAATTCATGAGGATCGGTGCCACCATCAATCGGATTCTTAAAGTCAATAGTATAATTCTGAGATTCGTTAAGCAAGGGTGTAAATCTCTTTTGCATTCTGACTTTAGTTAGGTTGCCTTGAATAGATGCATCTGCATCATCAATACTTCTAATAAGTCTAGAATAACGAAACTTGTTACCAAACTTACCTAGCTTATTGCTACCGTATCTAATAATAGCATTTTGAACCTTTTTGGCAATACTACCAGTAGTTAAGCTAGTCTTAGACGAATCATAGTTAACTGTTGTATCGAATTCTAAGTATACAAATTCTGCATCAACAAAATCAACGTCTAGTGTGACCACGTTTCTTGATCTTAATTCATCTTCAAGATTTTGTTTAGCGGTTGTTGATAGAATATTTGCGTCTTGTGGCTTAATCGATACGAATACTTTACCGTAAATTGGTGGATCGTTATCTTCACCACCCCAAACAGATACCGAATCGTATTCTGGATAATTTTCGACAAGATAATTCTTGTAGTCTGTGACAGATACAAGTCTATCCTGTCTCTCGTAGTGCTTAGGAGCGTTAAATTTAACAGATTCTGTGCTTTCCTGACTAGTTCCACCTGTAGCAGATTTGACAACACTGAAACTAACATTAGAGTGACCATCAACACCACTGTTTAGTGTAAAGGTTTCTGCACCATTACCATCTTCGGCGTTTGTAACTCGGTAACTTACAACGATTACGTTTCCATTTTCAACAGGACGCCCAAGAACGCCGTCACCAAATTCAACTTGATACCTTCTATCATTACCTTCTTGAAGGAAGAAAACAGACGTATCACCACCAACAGTTTTCAAATCCTCTGCTCTGTTATATCTCGTAATATTTGAACTTGTGTTAGACTGTTTAACATCAACAACTATACTTCTGGTATCAACATTGTCGTTAGGAATTGTAAATACGTCATTATTACCAGATACAGTAAATCTATGAGTGAGAGGAATACCCTCCACAATATCAATTTGAGCCTTGAATTCATTATTATCATTTCTTGTATTGATATTCGTTGCTTTTGGTGTTACGAATGTCAAGCTTTGATCGTCAATCGTAGTTATAAATTCAAGGTTCTTTGGTACAGTTACACCTACAACGCTTGTATTTGAAGGCGTCACGGTTAGGTCTAGTGTAGCAGTTGCACCACGCGCACTATAAGGAGTGTATCCTAGTTCCTTTGCTCTAGAAACAATGTTGTTTCTCAGTTGCGCCGAATCAAGAAACATTTCATTTGCTACCATATTCAGATAGTAGGTATGATAGTATGTATTGTAAGATAGAATGTCTAACAGAATATTAAGATTAGAACCATCAAAATCAAAGTCCGCAAATTGCGACTGACTTCTAAGATAATCTTTAAGATTGTCCTTAATATTCTGAAAGCCTAGTTCTGATACTTCTAATTGTGTGTTTGATTGTGCCATTTAATTACCGTACTCTATTCAGAAAAAATTCAACTTCTACTGGTTCTGTTTGGTTCACAGCACGAAATATTATCGTTACTGAAAATCTATTCCTATCAGGTTGTGCGTTAACTCTCACATTTAGAAGTTCTGCACGTGGTTCATAATTTCGAATGACTTCATAGATAGCATCTTCAATATTTTCTTCTGTGATTGATGTGAAATTCTCAAACAGGTATGATGTTACGTTAGAGCCGACAAATGGCCGAAAAGGTCTTTCATAAAAACTAGTCAATATCAGATTTTTAACGGAACGCTTGATAGCATCATTATTGGTTACACGTGTCAAGTCTTTTTTTACGGGGTGAACGGACAGATTAATAGGTAAATCTGAGTACACCACTCTGTTAGGTACGGCCATTTTTGATTCCTTCGTCTAATCATACTATATCGTATTTATATGTAAAAAAGTGACCTTGTTATGTAATTTTATCCTTGACAGAGGGTTGACAAGGTGCTACATTCTCTGTGTAGGGTAACAATGAAAAATAATAATGATTAATTAATTCATTTCTTATCAAATTTAGAATCGCGAACGAAGTGAGCAAACGCGAAGCGTTTGAATAAAGGTTCTTAAGTACCAGTTTATCCACCAGCAAATACATTAGGCGATCCCTCTGCTACAGAAGTACAAGTAGGATCACCGACTCGACCACATTGTTTACCGTTAATGTATACGGTACTAGAACCAGATGAAATAGGCGCACTATGCGATGGACAAGGACTGCCGGGAAGTAAGTGAACAGTGTTTAGATCGCCCTCTCTACTTACCGCAATATTATTCACGAATACGTTTGGTGAACCTTGCGCTCTTACCATGCCAGAACAATGAGGCACGTCCGCATCACCAACTCTCGTAACTGCTGGCATATTTAACTCCTATCATTATAGTTATAGTTTGCCATGAAATTCTTTATTGCATCTAGATCATTATCTACTGTGTGTACAACTTCAACTTCTTCTGTGTCTTGTGTGGCATTATTTCCAGATGGTGTATATTTTACACTACAAAAATATGTACGATCAACAGAGCCTTTTTGATCTTGATTCAGATTATAAAGATTTTTATTAGGTGGCATGTTATTAGTATTTATGGCTACCTTTGGCGTCTGAGTTTTATTACTCTCTCCCGCGTCAACGTAGATAAATATATCTTTCCATCCTGCATTGTAAACACCACTAGAGGAAAAACTATCAGTAGATTCAACAATAGTAATATTATCACCCTGTTTGTCAAATTCCACACTCACATCATCAATAGTTCCGCCCGTATCTTCACTAAAGTTTACAGTGATATCAAAAGGCTTTCCTCTTGTCGCATTTGGTGGTGGATTATCTACTACTACGGCCATTTTTCTCTATTTCCATTAATCTTAAAAACTTATTATGCCAATCTTCAATTTCTTCATGTTGCTCTGGCGTATGTGGTTCGGGCGGAATCTCAGGTAGAAACTTGACCACGTTATCAAAATCCTTTGGTATATCTTGATAACGAGTAAACTTTAATAGCTTTCCGTTTTTAATAATCTGAAAATCATGTGCCATTAGTTAATGTCCACCCTTGATCCATCAATGTCAATACTACCAGAAACTTGCGTAGTCTGATCACCGCCAACATTTTCTTCATAGTTTCCACCAATTTTAACATTCATATCATTTTCAACTTCAAGATTAAATTCTTTTACTTTCATATTGCAAGTATTGTCAACCGTGATATTGCAAACACCCTTAATCCATACGTTCTTATCTTCTGCAACAATTTCATAATCATTCGCTACAATTTTTGTTACACGCGAGCCGTCTGGATGCACTTCTTCAAATGTTCCTGTTCTGTGCTTTTTAAAGGTACGCTCATTTCCAGTAGTATCATCGTACTCTTGAACGTGACCGCTTTCGCTTTCATATATGTGATTGTAGGGATATACAGCCGCGTATGGGTCGCTTGGTTCTGTCCATGATGCACCAAAGGCGGAAGTTACTTTCTTCTGGTCTGTGCGCTTCTCTACACCTTCATTACGCGCTCTAGGATTAGTATCGGGTTCGCCTGTATATCTAGGGTATTTCCCGTTTGGGTCTGAAAAGCCCGTTTGTGAATTTTCAGATGATGGAATACCGCCCGTTGTACCGAGAATGATAGGTATCTGTCCATCACCACCATCTTGAAAGAATCCGATTACCCACGTACCTTCAACCGGTCCAGTAGGTGATTGACCCACACCGCTTGTAGCAGCCGATGTAATGGCTTGGACAGGCATCGCCCAAGGTAGGCTTGACGTTGGTACTAGATTTTTATTTTCTGTGTGCCATCCGAAAATTCTAACACGAATACGACCAAGTTTCAAGGGATCATTTCGATCTTCAACAACCCCATGAAACCACACAAAATTATTTAATCCAAGAAAATCATTATTAGGTTGCATTTACGCTACCTTCTTCACGGTTTCAAGAGAATCGCCGGGAGTATTATTTTCAATCCAATCAAAAACTTGTTTTTGTATTTCTTCATCTTTCTTGACGGGCTTGCCGGGTTCCTTTAACTGTAGAGAAGTAAAACTCTTTACAGGCTTTTTCTTTAGTTCTTCACCTGTTTTTGGATCAACCCAAAATACGGTTTCTTCTCTGTTATTAAGAATTACGTGTACGGAGCCGTCAACACCACGTGGAACGTTACCTTTGATAATATCTGCCATACTATCTCGCGCGCCTTGGTGAGTTTTCAGAAGAATATCTTTTGGTACTACTCTGTCACGTCCAGCATTATTCTTGATAGCTGCATAGAAATTTGTTAGTACCCAAACAACGTGAATATTCTTGGGATCATAACCGGCATCACGAAGTCTTGGTAGAACATCTTTAATATCTCCAAGGTCTTTCAATGTTACGTCGAACATGATATTTGGTAAACGATCTTGTTTTGCTTGATTTAGCATGTTGTCAAGAGTTTTATCTTTAATGCCAAGGTCTTTAATGAACTGGTGCATCTTAAACACGTCTTGCGGTTTCTTTAGATCAAGATCGCGAATTTCTGGATACTTGTTCTTAAGCTTGGCAATTTTCATAAACGATTTTTTCCATTCATCAACATCGCGAACCTTAAAGTTTTCTGCACCAAGAAAGTTCTTGATAGCAAATCCCTTACCACTACCGGCACCACCAGCCAAGAAAACAATTTGACCGAACTTCTTGCCTTTATTGAATTGAATAAGCTTTTCTTCTAGGTATTTCTCGGATTCATAGAATTCCAATAGTTGTTTTTCTGATTCTGTTAGATACATTTTAAGCCTCTAATGGTTTTATTTTCTTTGGTGATGATTCTTTCACTATTTGCATCACTGTACTGTAGCTTTCATTATTAATCTTATGTCGCACGCGAGTAACTAAATAACGACCACTTAAATATCTATGTGCGCCTTGTAACTCTTTCAAATCAGTTGCACTTGGTAGACTAAATTCGATAATATCTCCCGGCTTTCTTAAGTGGTCGCCTGGAATAGTAACCTCTAATACAATCGAATCTAACTGTGCAAAAGCCGACTTTCTCTCAGGTAGAAATCTTTCCCAATATTTAGGTTTTATGTTTCCTTTACTAGCATAAGAAAGATTACTTGTTTCCAATTCTGTCGGATAAAACATAGTGTCATTATTAATAATTCTGTTTACATCTGACTTAATCGGATACTTTTCTAAATGTTTGATTCTGTTAAAGTTTTTATCGTAATCATATTTACCACTTGCCGCAGTATATTTTTTAGCAATAATATCAATAGTATCAACGCTACTGTTATACATTCGATTGAATACTTGCTTAAGGTTATCTCTCATTTGAACTACGGTAAGATTACGAATAATGAATGGTTCTTTATTGTCTTTGTTCTCAACACTCGCATCTTGATTGTGACCTAGAGTTTGACGGTAGTAGTAGGTCTGTTTAATATCATCATTCAAAAAAGATTCAATCGTTCTAAAATGAAAGCCATCACGATCTTCATAGAAAACGTAATTGGAACTTCTATTAGTCGATGACCACGCTCTTTTAGTAAGCATAGACATAGCTTGAAATGGATATATGAATGGAATTATAATATTTTGACGTGTATTTGTTTTCTCTATGTCAAATACTTTGGTATCATCTAATTTAATATATTCATTATACACGAAACTAGCCATATCAGAAACGTTTCTGTTCGTGAATGCGTTGGGTACAGTTTTCGATAAGTTTTTAAAATACTCGGGAGATATAAAGTGTAGTGCGTAAACCTGTGCTTTATCGTTCTTTCCTCTTGTAATATCTGAAATCTTATATACTCTGAATGTTCTTTTAATTTTTGTATTACGAATATCTTCTTCAGAACTTTTGAATGAAAATATAATACTGAAATCTTCTTCACCGATAATAGGAAATTCTTGAATTAAATCTAGAGAATCAAATATAACTAGGTTGCCATACATTGTGATTTGCATAAAATCTTCATGCAAATTAAATTCCTGTACTACACCTGTAAGATCAACTTTCTTAGAGCCGTCATAATTAGTCAATTCCATCTTTTCAATATTGGCTCTATTCACTCTAAAATTATTACTCAAAGATATCCTCGGCTTCCTCTAGAATTTGTCCTAGATAAAATTTATCAAGTATGGAAATTTCTCTTTTGGATTCGTTTAAATCTCTCTCGTATTCGTATGCAGATATCTCTAGTCTTTTACTTAAAGATGTTTGATCATAAGTATTTTTATCAATTACAACTGTCTTTCTTTTTTGTGGATTACCAAATTCATCTTGACCACCTTCTTTAATAATCTTCTCGTATCTGTTTACCTGTGACTTCGCGGCTGCAACACTACCGTACTTATCTCTTAGATACTTCTCAAATCTGTAACTGTCCATAGGCCAATCGTAGTTTACATCAAAAATATCATTGACGATCATGATAATCCAATCGTAATTTGAATTACCGTAATACTTAGCGGCAATAGTATCTGGTCTATCTCCATCTTGAATTGAATAGCTGTAATAAACAAAACTTCTCTTTTTGATTATATCACGAACGATAAATCTTAGAGTTATATTTGTTGCTTGCTTTTTTCCGTCACCTAGAACGTAAAGTGTTTGTGGAAAATATGCTGAAAAGTAATTAGACATTAAATCAGACCTATTGAACTATTACGTCTTTCTTCAAGTGTACGGGTGTCACCATCACTAGCCGGTGATGTATCTTGACCACGGCTGACACTACTACCACTAACTTGACCAAATGCACCACGATTTGTAAATTCGTTTTCGATTTTCTCCTTGGTAAGAATTTCGACTTCTTGGAATTGCAAAGTAATATCAATATCGACCGGTGCCTTTGTATCTTCATAGAATACAGGTACGTTAGAGCCGTTATATTGAACACTAAAGTTTGTCAATACGCACGGTGCGAAGTCGTATAGGTTTTCTCTATATCCCTTACGAAAGTGAATGTACCATTCATCAGGATACTCAAAAACATTTGTCTTTGATACCTTAGTTTCTAGAAATGATGGGTGCATAGCATACTTGAATAACTGAATCATATTACGAATGTCAAGAGATTCCTTATAATTTCTAGCAATCAATTTATAATTGAATTCATGACTTCTAAAACCAACATCTTCAAACAATGCCGCTAGGTGAGAGTTTAGAGCAACACCCGTACCAAGTTCAATACCTTCTCTTGCTCTAACACCAGCGGTTTCACCAAATGTTTGTAGTGCGTTTTTAGCAAATCTTGGTATCAACTCTTTAGTGGTTTGCCATCCCTGACCAACGGCTTCCCACATACCTGTATCTGGATCGCTCGCGAATTGTGATATTTTTTGACCTGCAACCCCAAGATCAATATTAGAATAATTAGCGCCATATTGAACGCCAAGATTTGCAGGAATGGGAAGGTAAAAACTTGTTAAAAGTTCTCTTGTAGAAAGATCAAGTCTTTTTTCTCTGTTATATCTAACACGTCTAAAGACAAGATAGGGATCACCATTATTACCTAAGTCTTGTGGATAGACATAAGTTGCTGGTGCATTAGTTCTGTATAAATCTTTCAACGGACTACTAATATTGTCGTCTTGCTGCCCGGTATCTCTTGTACTCGCCATAAATACTCCATAGATATGTATTATTAATACTCATAACTATTTATACGGGTTTTATGTAATGGCTGGACCAAGAAAAGGTAAATTCAAACCAAGAAATCCGAGCAAGTATGCTGGCAATCCTAATGAAATTATTTATCGTTCGGGATGGGAAAGGCAGTTAATGTCGAAATTTGACCAACGCGATGATGTTGTTTATTGGTCGAGCGAAGAATTTTACGTGCCCTATTACGATCCGGTTAATGATCATTGGAGAAGATATTTTCCAGATTTCATCGTAAAAGTCAAGACAAAAGATGGTGGTGAAAAGACTTTTATGATTGAGGTCAAACCATACAAACAGACACAAGAGCCGACCAAACCAAAACGTAAGAGTAAGAGATACTTAAACGAAGTTGCAACTTTCGGAATAAATAAAGCTAAGTGGGAAGCTGCCGAGAAGTTCTGTAAAAAGAAAGATTGGCAATTCAAGATAGTAACCGAGAAGGATATTAAGTTCTAATGGCAGATGTATTTGATAAGATTTTGTTGAATGGTGTTCGTAAAGGGCAAATGCCGGGACGTACTCAGGACGCGCGTGAATGGTTTAGAAATAGAGC
>NZ_JAHENT010000094.1 GCF_018609725.1 Methanohalobium sp.
AGGGGTAGAGAAAGCCCATGAGTTCACTCATGCTCTTAAAATCCATGATTTAAAGAAATCTTTAAACTCCGTTTAAAGAGGGATGAATCGTACCCCGCTGATTTCTGATTAACTATAGACTATATGGTATAATCGCTAGCATCAGGTCAAATTTATATAGTTTCAAAACGTATAATCAGTATCTAGTGAAAGGGTGGAGTCGATGGTTCGCAAAGAAGGTCAGAACTACAGGAATCTAAGATTCAAGATACATCCTACTCCTGAACAGGAGGAAAAACTGGATGAAACTTTAGAGTACTGCAGGTCAATCTGGAACCATCTTCTGTCACTCCAAGTCGATTTATACGAAAGATCCGGTCTATCTGTAAAAAGATCAGATCTGGAAAAATACCTGAAGAATCTGGATTATCCTATACATTCATCAGTAAGACTGGATATATTCCAGAGATTATGTTTTGCTTATGACAAGTTTTTTGATGATTTGAAAAAAGGGAGACTGAAAAACACCAAACCTAAAAAAGGGATGTTGGTCAAGAAGAGAGATGTTCCTTGTGGAAACAATTCTTCAGGACTCATCAAATACGATGGAATTCTCCCTAAAGGTCATCCCAAATTCAAGAACAAAGAAGATTTCAGTAGTTTCAGATATAAACAGCATGGGAACGGGTGGAAACTTGAAGAAGATAAGTTATATTTATCCAAAATAACCGGTAAATCAAATCCCATCAAGATTGATGTCGATATACTACCAGATGGCGAACTGGAGACCTGCACTCTGAAAAAGGAAGGTAAACAATGGTTTGCATATCTGACCGTAGAATTGTCAGAAAACCCAACTCCTGAAACACCTGAAAACGCTGTAGGTATTGATCTGGGACTGAAATCTTTCATAACTACATCAGATGATGATTTTGTCAACCCACCAAGATTTCTCAGGAAAGCTGAGAAAAGACTTGCTAAAGAACAGCGAAAATTATCGAGAATGAAATTCAGATCAAACAATTATAATAAGCAGAAACAGAAAGTGAACAGAATTCACAGGAAAGTTGTTGCTGCTAGAAACCATTTCTCGCATTGTCTGAGCAAATTATTGGTAGAGAGATACGACCTGATTGTATTTGAGGATTTAAAAATAAAAAACCTTGTAAAGAATAATAGATTAGCCAAATCCATATCGGATGTTGGCTGGAACAAACTGGTCCAGTATGTAACATACAAAGCTGCTAAAAGAAGTAAAATAGTGGACAAGGTCAATCCTAATTATACCTCTCAGGTCTGTTCTCATTGTAGAAGAAAGAAGAAAGAAAAACTGAAATTGGATGAGAGAACGTTTCACTGCAATAATTGTGGGTTAGAAATCGATAGAGATTTCAACGCCTCAATCAACATCCTGACAAAATCATCGTATTATAACCCAACAATGCATACCGTGGGGCTCGCGGGAATCAACGGCTGTGGAGATGGTACCTCTACGACTGGTTTCGACATCAGTTCGCAAGTACCGTCCATGAATCAGCAACTGCTCAACCTCGTCAAAGGTTGAGGCTCTCATGGTTCAATAGAACCTCACGAGTTTACTCGTGAGAGAGCAGTCAGAAATATCTGAAACTCATACAGAGGTTCGATGGATATACTTATCAATTAGACAAACTTAATTTAAATACAGATATAAAAACCGATGGTCGCAATTCCTCACACTGCTGAAGCAGTGAGCTTCCTTGCGACGTTTCTCGTGATAAAATGAATCTATACAAAATAAATATGGAATACAAAAGCGATGTAAATAAAGAAGAAATACTTGGTCTGGTAAAACAATACGGCGGATTTAATATAGAATTGGATAGCAAAGAATCGCCCTTAGAACCGGATATACTAAAATTTGAAACAAACGAATACGATGCTATTAAAGACATTGAAACAAAATTGAGTCAACTGTATGAGAACAATACAATATTTTATTACAAAATGAATGTAGCAGAGTACCAGAAAACAAATGATTTTTCATTCATGAAAGGTTATGATTAATCTCCTTTCTTTTATTTATACAATACTTAAAATAAAATCGTTGAACACTGCCTTAATGGGGATTGCACATCGACTTTAAATAAAAAAATACAAATTAAAAAGTGTTAGTTTTTATCTGTTGATGTGGACAAATTTTTGGGATATATCCGGATAATCTGGTCATCATTTTCTGTAGGTACTCCCCGACCATCACGGTTGCTGGTGAATATGTAGAGGAAATCATCAGGACCAACAACTACACCTCTTAACCTTCCAAACTTCCTCTTAAGATGACGTTTCAGGTCTATACTTTTATTATCTCCTATTTCTGCTTCATATAAACTTTGACTCCGCAACCCTGCAAAATAAACAGAACCATTCAAATAGGCAGCACCTGACGGAGCCCATGTTTGACTACCACTATGGATTACGGGATTTTCAAGTCCGTTGGAAGTATCATCACCCTGGATTACAGGCCATCCGTAATTGTTGCCTGGTTTTATAAGATTCAGTTCGTCGGTTGCAGATGAACCATGTTCTGTAGACCATAATCTATCCTGATTGTCCCATGCAAGACCCTGAGGGTTCCTGTGACCAAGCGAATAAACAGGAGAATCAGGGAAAGGATTACTTTCGGGAATTGAACCATCATCTTCCAGTCGAAGTATTTTTCCTGCCAGTGAATTTTTATTCTGGGCAAATTCACTATTTGCCGAGTCGCCGGTGGTGATGTAAAGATACCCATCAGGACCAAATTTTATTCTGCCACCGTTATGTATAAAACTTCCAGGAATATCATCTATAATAGTCGTTTTGTTTACAAGGTTATGATTGTTCTTTTCTAACCGTACAACCTTATTTGCGGTGTTTTCGCCATCCTCATAGGTATAGTAGACATAAACCCATTGGTTGTCGCTGAAATCTGGGTGAAGAGTAATCCCTAGTAAACCGCCTTCTCCACTATGAGCAACTTCGTCAATGGTTAGGAGTGGTTTTTGTAACCGACCCTGTTCAACATCAATCATTTGTATTCTACCGGGTCTTTCTGTAAATATAATACTGCCATCGGGCAAAAAATCAATCGACCATGGTATAACAAGGTTGTTAGCCATAGTGGTTGCAAATGTTTCTGAACCACTGTCATTTCCAACTTCTGATAGATTATATGATGTCAAATTATCTTGTCTTTCAGCGATAAAATTGTTCCACAAAAAACCTGCAAAAATTCCTACAATCAGGATTATAGCAATTAGTAAAACGAATTTTTTCTTAGATACCATCTCAGTCACTCCCCCATAAATCCAAAAGTGGAGTAATGTTATATATTAAATTACTGAGATTATCCTTCTTCACTTTCCTGTTTCCTTGTAATGATTTTCTTGTTGTAACTATTGATTATGTCACTTCGGGTGATTAATCCTAACAGTTCGGTTTCGTCATCTCTTGACACAACAGGAAGTCTTCCTATGTCAAGTTTAGCAAGTCGGTTAAGAACAGTGTCCAGTGTTTCATCGGGGTAGGCTACGGCTACATTTTTGTACATTATTTCCGAAATTCTCTGGTTAACTTCTCCATACTTGACTTTTTCACGTAAGTCCTGCAGGGTAACAATACCACGTAGTTTACGATTCAGATCGAGTACAGGAAATCCTCCATGTTTGCTTGATTGCATCATATGTATCAATGTACCAACAGTGTTATTTTCCAGTACAGATTGTACATCTTTGATCATTGCATCTTCAACAAGCATGGACTTCATAACATCAACCTGTTGGCCTCCCCATATTTTCAGTCCACGACGTCTCAGTCCTTCAGTATATAATGATTCAAGGCGGAGCGCATTTGGTATCGCATTACTGATAACACATGCAAACATAAGAGGAAGGATTAGCTGGTAATCTCTTGTCAGTTCAAAAAGGATAAGCATTCCAGTAAGTGGAGCATGCAGTGTACCTGCAAATACAGAACCCATACCAACCATTGCGTATGCTCCTGCCTCTGCAGTCATACCCGGAAACATACCATTGACGATGTTTCCATATACACCACCAAGCATAGCGCCAACAAATAATGCAGGAACAATCGACCCTCCAGAACCGCCTGATCCAAGGGTGAGAGAAAACGCAAAAATTTTCAGAACCAGCAATATCAACATGAGCTGCATCGTGAATTCATTTGCCAGAACATCCATTATTACATTGTATCCTACACCAAAAATCTGGGGATAGAAAAGTCCTATCAGACCAACGCCAAGACCTCCAATTGCAGGTTTGGATATAGGATGGAAGGGTAGTTTATGAAACCCGTCATAGAACAGATACATTGATCTGATAAGAATTATGGATACAACACCTGCAAGCACTCCCAGTATCAGATATAAAAACAGTTCACTTACTGGACTTACCAGTTTAAAATATGAAACCTCTATTGGCATAACTCCAAATATCATATTGGAAACAAGGTTAGAAAAAACTGCAGCGACAACAATTGGAATGAAAGTGTTAGATTTTAATTCACCAAATATAACTTCTACAACAAATACAACACCTGCAAGAGGTGCGTTGAAAGCAGCTGCGATTCCTCCAGAGGCACCGCATCCTACAAGTATCTTGGAATGTTCGCGGTTTGTTTTCAGCATATGTGCAACATATGACCCTATACCTGAACCAGCCAGTACACCTGGTGATTCTTTACCAACCGAACCACCAGAGCTTATAGATATAAGGGATGATAAAACTTCCAGAAAAGCATGTTTATGCCGTATTTTTCCATCATGTAGGGCGCTTGATTCTATTATCTCTTCGACATCACTACGTCTTGAATTTACAAACATGTAGCTGATAAGTCCTACCAGTAAACCACCAGTTGCAGGAACCAGAATTACAAAATATGAGGGGTACTGGGAAACTGTCCCAAAGAAAAAATTAGTAAAGTCTTTTATCAGGTGTTCGTAGATAACGATGGCTAAACCAGTAAGAATACCTACTACCGTTGCAAGGGTATTTGTAAATACTGATTCGTTCTGGAACCACTGATAAATATAACCTTTCGTTTTTTGGATAAGAGAGCTATCCTGCAAATGGGGTCATCTCTTGATAGCTATTAGCACTAATACCTGAGAAACTTGTTTGGTTCTAATAATTCTCATTTCATCAGGTTAAGGATGTCACATATTTTTTCAATTGTTTTGTTTGCGGTTTTTGTACCTTCTTCATCAGAATCAATGGGTTTTTTCAGGGTTCCGCCGAAATGATTGTTGTCTCCTGCTACAATCATACCGTGTATGTGCATCCAGTCATGAATAATTTGCAATGTTTTTTCCTGTCCACCGTTTCTTGATCCACCGATTGCCAGTGCTCCACCGGGTTTGTTCTCTAATTGGAAACCCTGTCTTCTGAGTAAAACACTTCTGTCAAAGAGTGCTTTGATTTGTGCGGTTGCAGATCCAAAATATACTGGAGAAGACACTATAAATCCATCAGCATCTTTTAATTGCTGATATACCTGATCCATATCATCATCTATTGGGCATGGTTCACCGTTTTTACAAACTCCACATGCTTTGCAGGGTTTTATATTTAAAGAAGATATAAAAATATGATCGGTTTCAAAACCTCTGTTTTTTGCAGTTTCCAGACACAGATTAATTAATTTTTCGTTGTTTCCGTTTTCATTAGGACTTCCTGAAATACCTAATATTTTCATGGGACATTCACCGTATTAACATTTATCTTTAATTATTATCTCAATTAACTAATGTTCTTCTCCCTTAAACTTATCTATAATCAAATATTAGATATTAGTAGGTGGTTAAGTAAAAATATGCTGGAAAAGATGTTTAATGCGGATTCAGTAGCCGTTATAGGGGCATCACGTACAGAAGGAAAAGTAGGGAATTCGGTGCTTAAAAACCTTGTTAATGATTTTGATGGCGATATTGTACCTATAAACCCAAATTCTGAAGAGATAATGGGTTTGAAATGTTATCCTGATATTTTGGATGTTCCTGATAACATCGACTTGGCTGTTATTGTGATACCTGCCCGGTTTGTACCAGAAACCATTGATAAATGTGGGCGTGCAGGAGTAAAAAGTGTTATAGTTATATCTGCAGGTTTCAAGGAAGCAGGTATAGAAGGAGCAAAACTGGAAAGAGAATCTGTAGAAACCGCTCGGAAATATGGTATACGGATGCTTGGTCCAAACTGTCTTGGTTTGATAGATACTACATCCAACCTTAATGCATCATTTGCCTCTTTCATGGCACATAAAGGAAACATTGGATTAATGTCCCAATCAGGAGCGATATGTACATCAACCCTTGACTGGGCTGATAAAAACAGAGTGGGCTTTTCCAAGTTTATAAGTCTCGGGAATAAGGCAGATCTTTCAGAAAATGATTTTCTTCAGGAATTATGCAATGATGACTCCACAGCAGTAATAGCAGCTTATCTTGAAGGTGTGAAAAACGGTCATGAGTTTATAGACATAGCACGCAGAGTTACCGGTGTTAAACCTGTGGTAATGGTCAAATCCGGTAGGACATCTGCAGGTTCAAGAGCTGTTTCGTCTCATACGGGTACTCTTGCAGGTTCTGATGAAGCCTATAATGCTGCATTCCGACAGAGTGGGATAATACGTGCTGATTCGCTTCAGGAAATGCTGGATTATATTCGTGCATTCTCGTCCCAGCCTGTACCGAAAGGTAGAAACATGGCAATTCTGACAAATGCAGGTGGTTTTGGGATATTGACAGCGGATGCATGTTACAATGAAGGACTTTCTCTGGCATCATTTGATGAATCTACTATACGAACTCTCCGAGAAAATCTACCTCCAAATTCCAACCTTTATAATCCTGTGGATTTACTTGGTGACGCTGGGTCTGACCTTTACGCATTTGCAATTGATGTATTGCTGGAGGATCCTCATGTTGATGGAATAATAATTCTGACTTCACCACAGGCTATGACTGAAGTTGATAAAGTAGCTGAAATAGTTGCGGACAAGGTCAAAACATCCATAAAACCGATTCTTTGTAGTTTTGTTGGAGGTACACAGGTTTCAGAAGGTGAAAAAATATTAAACGACTACAGTATTCCAAATTATCCGTTCCCTGAAAGAGCAGTTGCCAGTATGAGGGCTTTGAGTACCTATAATAATATCAGGAAACAGAGCTATACCAAACCACCAGAAATCACTGCTGATAAAAAGACAGTCAAATCTGTCATTGATGAAGCATCACAGTCCAAGAGGCTATCACTTGGTCTGGAATCACTGGATATATTGAGAGCCTATGATATACCAACAGTAAAAACAAAAATAGTGAAGAATCTAAAAGAAGCCATCAAAGCCTGCAAACAGATAGGTTATCCAGTGGTAATGAAAATTGTATCTCCTGACATCTCTCATAAGACCGATGTAGGTGGGGTAAGGTTAAACCTTAAAAATGCGGATGATGTAGAACGAGCCTACCATACTATGATGGCAGATGTCTATCGGTATATGCCTGATGCCGATATAACCGGTGTACAGGTACAGGAAATGGTGTCAGGTGGAAAAGAAGTGATCATTGGAATGAATCAGGATGTTCAGTTTGGACCTCTTCTTATGTTTGGAATGGGGGGGATTTATGTAGAACTGTTAAAGGATGTATCGTTTAATGTAGCACCCATAAACAGAGATGAAGCAAAACATATGATATCTTCCATAAAAACGTATCCTATTCTTGCAGGAATAAGGGGTGAAAAGCCCTATGATATTAATTCGGTAGCCGACACACTCATTAAAATTTCACAGCTTGTAAATGATTTTCCGCAGATACTTGAACTGGATATAAATCCGTTGATAGTTTTACCTGATAATCAGGGTTGTGTTGCTATGGACCTCAGGTTAACATTAAGAGAAGAAGAATAAATTTAATCATATTGTTCAATGTAACAGAAATTAATGGGAGGCAGATATTGGTATCTATATTAATCAGTTCATCCGAAGAATATTCGGGGAAAAGCGGACTATGTAATGGTCTTGGAAGAATTTTGAAGGACAGAGGTTATTCTATAGGTTATATGAAACCAATAGGAAATCTGTTAATTGATAAAGACGGATTCTTGACTGATGAGGATGCAGAAGAAAGCCGTACATTACTCGGTCTTGATGATTCTCTAAGTGATATTACCCCCATACTTCAAACGGAGAATTTAATCCATGATGCTCTCATGGGAGTTGAAAAGCGTTTTGATAAAACATTAACCGATGCATATTCGAATATATCCAGAAATAGAGACATCGTCTTTATAGAAGGCAGTGGCGGTATCGGCAGCGGAGCGATGTATAATCTTTCAGATCCGGAAATCGCCTCGATACTCGGTTCTAAAATACTGCTTGTTACCAGATACGATTCGATTTATGCAATCGACAGAATACTATGTGATTTAAAACTGGTACCTGATTCTGACATGGTTGCTGGTGTTATATTGAATGAAGTACCAGAAAGCAATCTTGAAAAAGTCTCAGAACTTGTAATTCCATACCTTGAGAGAAAAGGAATTAAAGTGTTTGGTGTGATACCACAGGATATAACCCTTCGATCGGTTCCGATATCTGATATTGTTGATGATTTGAATGCAGAAGTGCTTACAGGCGCAGACAACCTAAACACACTGGTTGAACGTTATCTGGTCGGAGCAATGGAGGTCAATTCAGCCATAAAATACTTCAGAAGAGTTCCAAACTGTGCGGTGATTACAGGCGGGGACAGGTCAGACATACAGCTTGCAGCAATTGAAGCAAAAGCAAAGTGCTTGGTTCTTACAGGAAATCTACGTCCCAGTGAAGCGGTACTTGGTAGTGCTGAAGAGGCAAACATTCCTGTAATCCTTGTCCGCGGTGATACCATGAGTACAATCAAACGCATGGAAAGTTTAATAGGTCGTGCGCGGATAAAACAGGAACTTAAAATTGAAAAGATGATGGAATTAATTAATAATAATGTAGACGTTGATAATTTCATCAAATCCATCGGTTTGTAATCAAAAAAGGTACAGATAAATATAACAGTAGTGTTTACCAAATCCGCAACAAATAATAGGGAAAAATTTGGTACAAATTTAAACCCAGGCGAGGGATATATTGGCAGATAGGGATTTTCTCACAATCGATGATTTTGATACAGAAGATAAAACTGTTCTTGTAAGAGTAGATCTGAACTCCCCCATGGATCCTGAAGGAAATATACTTGATGATATGAGGATAAGGAGTCATGTAGCAACGATAAAAGAACTGAAAAACGCTAAAGTTGTTTTGCTTGCACATCAGAGCAGAGCGGGTAAAAATGATTTCACTACAATGAGTCCGCATGCTTCAAAAATGTCCAAATACCTCGGTCAGGAGATAAAATATATAGACGATATTTTCGGTACACATGCAAGACAGAAAATATCATCTATGGAAAAAGGTGATGTAGCACTTCTTGAAAATGTAAGGTTCTATTCTGAGGAAAGTCTTGAACGTCCGGTATCCGAGCATGAAAAGACTCATCTTGTGAGAAAACTGGCACCCCTTTTTGATATATACCTAAATGATGCATTTTCTGTATCTCACAGGTCACATCTGTCTATCATGGGATTTACCAATGTACTCCCAAGTGGAGCAGGAAGAATCATGGAAAAAGAGGTAACGTCTCTTGATCTGGGTAAAAGTGGAGGTGGAAGACCATCTATTTTTGTACTTGGAGGAGCAAAAGTAGATGATTCCATGAAAGTAATAGAGCATGTGCTGTCAAATAATGATGTTGACAGAGTTCTTGTCACAGGTTTGGTGGGCAATGTCATGCTTGCAGCATCAGGTGTTGATATAGGCGAAGAAAATATGAAATTTATTGAAAAACAGGGCTATACCGATCAAATTGACAGAGCAAAAACACTGCTTGATAAATTCAACGACAAAATAGGAATACCTCAAGACCTTGCATTAAATGATAATGGAAAACGTATAGAAGTGGGTGTAAATGAGCTTGCAACAATGAACCATCCTGTAAATGATATTGGCCTTGAGACAATTGTATCCTATTCTAAAGAAATAGAAAATTCAAAAACAGTAGTACTCAATGGTCCGGCGGGAGTTTCTGAAAACGAAGAGTTTGCACTTGGTACACGTGAAATTATAAAAGCAGCTGCAAAAGCAAGTTATTCTATTGTTGGAGGTGGTCATATATCTGCAGAAGTCCTTAATATGGGCGTTGAAGATAGCTTTTATCATTTAAGTACAGCAGGTGGTGCATGTATTGATTATCTTGCAGGTGAAAAACTGCCAGGTGTAGAAATATTAAAAGAAGTCAAATAACTAATATAAAAGGGGTTTGTAATGCTAACAAAAGAAGATGGAAAATCAGCAGTAACTCTGGCACGGAGTGCGATTGAAACATATCTTGAAACAGGAGAGATAATCGACTCATCAGAGTTTAATTTATCATCAATCTTTAAAGAGAAAAGGGGAGTATTTGTAACTCTTAAAAAGGATGGAGATTTGCGTGGATGTATCGGTCATCCATATCCGGATTCACAGCTTGATAGTGCTATTATTGATTCATCTATATCTGCAGCAACACATGACCCGAGATTTCCTTCGGTAGAATCACCTGAAATGAATGCAATTACACTGGAGGTTACGATTCTTTCACAACCAGAACTTGTTGACGTTTCACCAGAAGAACTTTCTGAATATGTGGAAGTGGGAAAACACGGATTGATTGCGAAGAAAGGATATTCACAGGGTCTTTTATTGCCACAGGTGGCAACAGAACAGGGATTTGACTCATCAGAATTTCTGTCGCATACATGCCTGAAAGCAGGACTTTCTCCTGATGAGTGGAAAAAAGGCGCACAAATCTATTGTTTTGAAGGACAGATTTTTACAGAAAATACTCCTGGTGGAGATGTTTCTGAAGAAGATTTTGAAAGAGCGTGTCGTTGATTAAGAATAAAAAAAGAAGGTAGTATTTTATTCTTCACCTTCTCCGATTTCTTCTATTTCCTGCAGTATGTCATCTGCATTTTTGTTTCTGCCCATTTCTTCTCCTTCTTGGGTTCTTGCCGCTATCAGACAACCTCTTGATACAGAATACAATGGGTCGGTTGCAATGTTTATGTTTGATATGTCAATTTGCAGGTTTGCTTCTTTCAGTTTTTTCTCAAACATTTTGCTAAATCCGGGTGGGTTTGAACTGCCACCAGCAACAGCAACAGGGAATTTGACGTTTGGAGGTGTAATTTCTGCAAGTTTCTTGTTAAGGTTCTGGATGACATAGGTCATAAGAGCATCGTAGTAGATAGTAAGAGCACCTTCGGGTCCACCTATTTCAACTTCAGAACCAAGCCTGAATCCTTTTTCTTTTGTAACACATGCATGGTCTTTTGGTAAACCAGTGGCGTTTGAAACCTGTTCATCTATCCAGTCTCCACCTCTCCCGATGCTGAATGAAAGTACAGGTGTAGCCATATACGCAAGTGTTACGTTTGTAAGACCTGCCCCTATACTGATACCAAGTCCTGTAAAGTTTGAATCTGCAAGTTCAGAATAAACAACAGCCAGACCTTCGTCTATGACTTTTGTATCATAGGACATTTTCTTGGTAAGAGCCTCTGTCATTTTTTTGTGATACAGAGTGTTCATATCAAGGTCTATAGGGTCTGCAGGAGATGAAATGCACAGTGCTTCATTCTGGTATCCCGGATCACCCAGTACTCTGTCAACGATTAATTTTATCATTGGTATAGCGTCTTTTTCTTTAGGGCTTATTATACCAAATCTCATGGGTCGTCTGGTTTCCTTACCAAAAATTGTAGCAAAGTTGAAAGCATCCTCTCCAAGGACGGATATTTTATCATCCTTTTCAATATAAAGCACCTTTGCACTATCAAGCATCATATTTGTAAGGTCGCTGGAATCCAGTTCCAGAAAAGCGTTCCTCTCCTGGGTAAAGACTACATCTTCTCCCTCGTTCTCTGCACATATTATATTCATTGTTCCAATATCAAGACCTTTAGCCATCTATACCACCTTCTAATCAGAACTATTAATTTATATTAAACTGTTTTTTATAAATCTATTTTGATAAATTATCCATCTTTAGTTTTTACAAACCAATTAATTTAGAAATATTTGTCAAATCGGTCTTTTATTTTTTCAATAACCCCTTTTTCAGCAGTTTGATTTTCCATAGCTTCTCTCAACTGTGATGATATTTTATCAACTTCTGATGAACCGGATTTAACTTTATTTCCTGATGTGGTTCTTTTTAATTTATCCGCTTCATTCATATCATCTTTAACTCTTGTGGTTTTTCCACGGGATTCATTGAATGCTTTTCCGAGTCTGACGTTACCAAAATTTTGGTCTTTAAATTTCAATTCGCTGGATGACTGTTGTATACTGCTTTGTACTGCTTCTTCTATATCCCTCTGGATACTTTCATCATTATGTACTGTATAATTCTCCTGCGAACTTCTTGTAGCGGTTTCTGATTTGCTGGATATTATCCAGAGAACCACGTTAGCAAATCCGTTGCCCAGCAATGCCAGAATACCTACAATATACATGGCAAGAACATAACTTACAGTCGGATAATACCAACCCTGTGGATAAATAGATGAGAAAATAGCAAGAGCCAACAGAGCCAGAATTGTACCTGCGGCTGTTATATAGTATCCGTATTTGGTCTGTTTCATCATCAGATTAGTACCGGTTAAAACCAGAGATGCTCCACCACCCATAAAAATTACAGAAAGGATGATTTTGCCGGGTTCTGAACCGTAATGAATCTGAGACATTATTATAAATGCAACACCTACTATCAAGAGTACAATACCTGCTGCAAAGATTACTGATCCAGCATAATATAGAGATGTCCCTCTGCGAAGTATTCCCAGCGAATCTTCATCGATATTGTATTTATCCATTAATCAAACACTTATATCTCTCTTTTATATATGATTTGTCCTTATTTCCTAAAAATTTATTTTTATGTAGTTGATATTTTAGTAATTAGTGAAAAAAACTGCTTAGGTATAATATAGTAGTTAATTTGTTTACAAATTTGACATCCCGCTTTTTTGATGCGATAAAAACCTATTTATAAAATAAAATGTTTTTATCTTAATGGGGAAATTAGGTAACATTAAACTGTTAGCCTTTTTTATTAAGCTCTTATCAGAGGGGGAGTTTGCAGATATGCAAATATTAGACAAATGTCCAAGATGTAAATCTAAATCTTTATATGAAAGTGAAAACTTCCAATACTGTAGTATATGTAGATACTGGACTAAAAAAGGTACAGCCAGAATAGATTCAATAATGGTTTTCGCATAATGGGGGAATGTGAATATGCAGAAAGAACAGTGTATATGTGACAGTTGTAATACACAGCTCAGGAAACAGGTACTGGGTATGAATATCTTGTATTTCTGCAGAAACTGCGGACGCATGACTTCTGCGGAATATGTTTGATATTCATCAGTTTTATTTTTTTAAACCTGTTCCTGTGTTTTTTTACTGGCAAAAATCTCAAGCATAAGTTCAACTTCTTTTCTTACATCATCCACCGGTACGCCCATCAACCGGGCAAGGTAAATGGCTCCACCTGCACCGACACCTTCTTTAACATCACCGGCTTCATATCTACAAAGACCGGGATGTGACGAATTCCCGTATCCAGGGTCTACAAAATCCATTGGAACGCCAAGCATTTCAGTAGTTAATTTTTCAAAATTTGCAGTTTTATCATTAACAACGTATTGTGTGGTTACTATAGTAATGTTATCTGTATTATATCCCAGATGTTTTATTACTGAAAATATTGCAGCCATCTGAGTACCGCCTGCAAGTACAACTCTTGATGTATTATTAGATTCTTTAAATCCTGTAACAACACCTGCAACAGTAGGCATCATAGGGTCTCCGAGAGTTTTTATAGCATGTATTGGATTGTCTCTGAGACTTCCAAACGTTACTCCAGATGCATCCATTCCTTCTTTAACAACCTCTGTTTTCAGTTCAACAGGATTTAATGATGAACTGCTACTAACATTACCATCGTATCCAAGAGCGTTTAAGACAGCCATGGCAGTTGTTGTACCGCCAGCTATACTCTCACCTATCATTAGAAAATCGGTTTTTGTCTGTATTTTTTTACCAATTTTGTACGCTCTTTCAAAAATATCCTGTGCATCAGACACTGCAACAGGTTCTCTTATATCTTCTCCGGAGGAGGTTTTCATATCAACAAAAGGTACCTCGGGTGTAAAATTCAATCCAGAGTTTATAAACATGTGCGGTATATCAGCAAGTTTTAGGGCTGCACGTGTGGTAAGGGATGGAGTGGGTGTATCATAAGGGGGAGTCATTGGTAATATAGGAGCGGTTATTATATCACCTTTTTCAACAATCTCGGCATCACCCACAGGTGTATAATCTGTCAATTCGGCAGTTTTCCCAGCACCTGATATCTTTTCTATGTGTGATGTTTTTGTATTTGAAAGTACACAGAGAAACAACGGATTATTTGGTTTCCTAATGTTTATTGATGAATCAGACGGTTCCATATAAATCTCCATCCCATAATTTTGGTTAATTAATTTAATATGTTCTTGAAACGTATACTTTAGTGTTTGCTTCACCACCACAGATAGGACACATGGAATCGCTGTTATTTTCCTGATTTACAGGTATCCCAAGTATACCGGCACCGATATTATCTTCCAATTCATCGTTGCATTCTTCCTGACCACACCATGGAATCTTTAGTATGCCTTTAACAATTTTGTTTTCGATTTCATCAAGAGAGTTACATTCAATGATATTGTTTTCAAGTTCAGCTTTTGCTTTTTCATACAGATTGGATTTTATTGATTCAAACTTACTTGCAACAGTATCATTGATATCATCCATTGCTATCTGCTCTTTATCTCCTGTATCCCGCCGTACCATCATTACAGATTCATTTTTCAGGTCTTTTGGACCTATTTCAATTCTTAGTGGGACGCCTTTCATTTCCCATCTGTAATATTTGGCACCTGGTCTACGATCACTAGTATCAATTTTGGTTTTTAATCCTGCTGATTCCAGAGATTCTTTTACATTTTTACAGGCATCAAGAATGCTTTCTTTATCCTTATTCTTGAATATAACCGGTATGATAATAACCTGTACGGGTGCGATTTCCGGTGGGAGGGTGAGTCCTTTATCGTCACCGTGTACCGATATCATTGCTGCAATACAGCGTTCTGATATACCATAACAGGATTGGTATGCATATACCTGTTCACCATTAGGGTCTTCGTATTCTATGTCAAAGGTTTTTGCAAAATTGTTACCCAGATGATGGGCAGTACCAACCTGCAGTGTTCTTCCATCGGGCATTAGAGCATCAACTGCAATGGTGTAGTCAGCACCTGGGAATTTATCCCATTCAGGACGTTTTGATGTAAGTACTGGCAAACAGAGGCGTTTGTAGAATTCATGGTATCTATTTATAGCCTCATCCACCTGTGCTGCAGCATCCTCCCATGTTTCATGTACAGTGTGAGCTTCTTTAAAGGAGGTTATTTCACGCAGGCGGATAAGAGGTCTTGTATGTTTGGTTTCATACCTGAAGGTATTTACAATCTGGTAATATTTGATTGGCAGGTCTGCATGTGAACGAACCCAAAGTTTGTAGATGGGATATATCGCAGTTTCACTGGTAGGACGCAGAGCAAGATTAACTTCCAGTGGTGATGTACCACCATGTGTGACCCAGTATACTTCTTCCTCAAAACCTTTTATATGCTTTGTTTCCTTCATAAATTCGTTTTCAGGAATCAAGAGTGGGAAGAGGGTTTCTTCATGGTCTCTATCCAGCAGTTCTCTGATTATAGAATAAGCTTTTTTTCTAATGGAAAAACCGAAAGGGTTCCATACATACAAGCCTTTAACAGGATAACGAACATCCATTATTTCGGCTTTAACAAGGATGTCATTGTACCATTCACTAAAATTTTCTTTTGCAGGAAGTGCCAACTCATTTTCTTCTTCCATGCTGTCACCAAAGTTTGTTTTATTGAAACTTAGATAGGATATCACTTCAAATATATCTATCTATTTGTTATCTGTGTTACAGAACCGGGAAATAATTTAACATTCCTCATCATTGATTTTTATATCTGATGAATTAACATCATAAATTATCATACCGGTTTTCAGGTTTTCTACTTCTTCATCACTAAGTTTTCTTGATTTTGCTCTGTCTGATATTATTGCACTGTTGCCCAATGGATCATCGATTTCAATCGTTAGTTTTCGGTGACCTTCGATTGTATCATCAAGGGAGTTTTCAATTTCCAGGCATTGGTTGTATTTTTCTTCCTCTTCTTTTGACCATTTGGCTGCGGTCTGTACAACGCTTTTAACCCTGTTTAATAATCCTTCAATATTTGTAACATATGATTCAGAAGTAGGTCCCGGTTCTACAGCTATGCCAAATTCAGGAACCCTGATAGTACCAGATGTTGAACGTACTATTCTTGCATACAGGTCATTGTTATTTTCAATTGTTATTTCATAATGAACAGGGTCTTTTTGGGTGGTAATCATTGTGTCTGCAAATTTAAATCCACAGCTGCATCTGGCAGTTATATAAAGAATCTCATCGAAATAAGGTATATGGTCGGTCTGCCAGTGCATCTTCAGTTCATCATGGCATAGCGGACAGCTTGATTCAGTATTAAAACCGTCTTCTGAATGGTTTTCTTGGTTCAATATTTTCCACCAATTATTTTGTCTCTATCGATTTTGACACCTGCGGGTGTAACAAGAACTTGGTCTTCTTTGAGTCCTGCAATGTCACCCTGTACATCGGTAACAACTTCTTTCAGGTCTTTAAGTGCTCTGTCAAGAAGAAGTTTATCGGCTTTGATATTGGATATATCCAGCATCAATATATTTCCGTCATAGATTTCTTTTTTTAACTGACTGAGTTCATCCAGATTGGTAAGTTCTCCCACTCTGATGTAGGTCTCTGCAGGTTCATCATCTATAACTTCTTCATACTTACTCAGATCAAGGTCTGTAAATTCGTCTTCACTTGTTGCCTGACTTGTACTGCTTCCAAACAGTTTATCCATAAACTTCGCCATAGTCACACCTTTTTAAGTTCTGTTATTATTATATTAATAACTCCAGTTTAATTTAATTTTTTATTGAATATTTTTAGAAACTCCGGTATTTTGAACCACCCATTAAATAGAGAGGTTCCACAATTCATCGCCTACATAGTGTACCGATTGAACCGCCTTACCTGATTTACCTGTCATCTCTTCACCATCCATCATAGCTCTACCTACAGCAAGTGGTTTACCATGATTTTCTTCTTTGATTATGACAAGGTCTCCTTTCTTTATGTTGGGATCTGACTTGACAATACCGGGAGACATAATATCTGCCCCATTTGAAACGAATTTGACAGCACCAGAATCCACATATACATTGTTACTGTTTAGATTGATTTCCAGAGCACCTCGAACGGTAGGGAAAATCTCGTCACCTATAAAAAACAACAGTGGATTATTATCAACCATTATTATTGAATATTTGTCGGTTTTTACACACTCAAATTTGCTGTCAGAAAGTTTTTTTATCTCATCTCCGAAGGTGGATACAAGTTCGTTTAATAGTTTATTTTTCGTACTTTTTCTGAGTTGGACTCTGGATTTGATTTTCAATAAACCACCTTAAAGACATTTTATGTTACAATAGCCTAAAATAACTATATACTTTTTAAATATTGCGCGCAACCTATAATCTAATAACAATTAATATGCTAATACTTTTATTTACTTTTAACTTGTACACAAACCAATAAACAAAGCCAAAGCATTTAAATTAATTATTGTTATAGGATATGGCAAATCAATTTTTATTCATGGAGAATATTAAAAATGTTACAGGAGATTACCAGTCAGTATAACGCAAATAAGATAGAGAAAAATATTCACAGGTTCTGGGAAGAGAACAATGCGTACAAACGAGTAAGGGAATCAAGGGAAGGCGCCAGTAAATTCTTCTTTGTAGATGGTCCGCCCTATACAACCGGTCATATTCATCTTGGTACTGCATGGAACAAAGTTATAAAGGACTCAATTCTGCGCTACTTCTCCATGAATAACTATGACATCCATGAACGTGCAGGTTGGGATATGCACGGCTTACCCATTGAAGTGAAAGTAGAGGGTATTCTTGGTTTCCAATCTAAAAAGGACATTGAAACCTATGGAGTGGGAAACTTTATAAATAAATGTAAAAATTTTGCGATAGAACAAAAAGATAACATGACCGAACAGTTCAAGTCACTCGGTGTATGGCTTGACTGGGAAAACCCTTACATGACATTACGTGATGAATATATCGAAGCCGCGTGGTGGACTCTTAAACAGGCGTACGACAAAGACCTGCTTGAAGAGGGTCAGCGTGTTGTAAACTGGTGTCCGCGATGTGAAACAGCTATTGCGGATTCAGAAGTAGATTATTTTGAAATTACCGATCCTTCAATTTACATAAAATTCCGATTAAAGGAAGAAGAAAATACATATGTTGTAATCTGGACGACTACACCATGGACAATCCCCTCAAATATGGCAGTAGCTGTTCATCCTTCTTTTGAGTATTCAAAGGTTAAAGCAACAAATCCTGAAGGTAACGACGAGGTTTTGATTCTGGCATCCGATTTGGTGGAGGACGTTTTGAAACAAGGTCGTTATACTGATTATGAAGTCCTTGAGAAAATGAGCGGTAAAGACCTTGAGGGTCTAAGTTATCATCATCCGCTTGCAGATGCAGTTTCAAAACAGGCAGAATTTGAACATAATATCTATACAGCAGATTATGTTACAGCTGAAAAAACCGGATGTGTCCATATAGCACCAGGACACGGTATGGAAGATTTTGAAGTGGGTGTTGAAAATGGAATTCCGGTATTCTGTCCTGTAGGTGCAGATGGTAAATATCTGGATGAAGCGGGTAAATATTCTGGTGAACACATCAGGGATGCCAACCAGACCATAATAAATGACCTTAAACATCGGGGAGTTTTGCTTGCTGAAGAATCGATAAATCATCGATATGGTCATTGCTGGAGATGTAAAACTCCCAATATCTATCTTGCAACTGTACAATGGTTCCTGAAAATATCAGATATTAAACAAAACATGCTTTCAGAAATTCAGAAAGTGGACTGGTATCCTGAATGGGCGGGGACGTCCCGTTTCAAAGACTGGGTAGAAGGAGCAAGGGACTGGTGCATATCCCGTCAGAGGTATTGGGGAATTCCTATACCAGTGTGGAAATGTAGCAGTTGCGGGTCGATAGATGTTGTTGGTACAAAGCAGGAGCTTATAAAAAAATCAAATGCAGGTAAACATATTGAACTCCATCGACCATATGTTGATGATTTAACTATAGAATGTGATTGTGGAGGCTCCATGTCTCGGGTAGAGGATGTATTTGATGTATGGTTTGATTCTGCGGTGGCTTCATGGGCAACACTGGGCTATCCGCAGTCAGAAGAAGATTTCCATAGATGGTGGCCTGCCGATTTCATCACAGAGGGACACGACCAGACTCGGGGCTGGTTCTATTCCCAGCTTGGAGCAAGTATGGTGGCGTTTGAACAGTCGCCTTATGAAAGCGTCATGATGCATGGATTTACTCTTGATAAATACGGTAAAAAGATGTCCAAGAGCCAGGGTAATGTTGTTGACCCTCTTGAGGTAGTAGATAAATACGGAGCAGATACTCTCCGTGCTTATGTTCTTTCCACAAGTGCACCATGGGATGATTTGAAATTCAACTGGGAAGGAGTAAATCAGGTGTACAGCAACCTGAATATTTTATGGAATGTCTATAGATTCCCTATTCCCTACATGGTTCTTGATAATTTTGACCCTAAACAAGTATCGATGGATTTAATATCAAAACACCTGAGAAAAGAGGATAAATGGATCCTTTCACGGATGCAGTCTGTCATAAAAGATGTGGATGATGCAATGAGTGATTATCAGTTGCATAAAGCCATCAGAGCCATTAATGAATTTGTTCTGGAAGACCTTTCAAGATGGTACATCCAGCTAATACGTCCAAGAACATGGGTTGAATCCGAAGACCCTGACAAACTTGTAGCGTATAGAGTATTGTACGATGTATTTGTGACACTTTCAAAATTAATTGCACCGTTTACACCTCACATGGCAGAAGAAATGTACCAGAACCTGGTGAGAAATGTTGACCAGTATGCCCCAATTACGGTGCACATGAATGACTGGCCTTTACCAGAGGAAGAAAAAGTGGATAAAGAGCTCGAGTCACATATGCAGATAGCAAGGTCTATAGTTGAATCATCAGCCAACGCACGTCAGAAGGTAAAACGTAAACTCAGGTGGCCGGTCTCGCGTATTGTGGTTGCACCCGATGATAAAGAAGCATCAAATGCTGTAGATAATCTGCGTTCAGTATTGATGGACCAGACCAATGCAAAGGATATTGAATTACTCGACCCGGATGAAGAGTGGAGTGAACTTGGTCTTGAGGCTATACCAGACCCGAGTGCAATAGGTCCTGTATTTAAAAAGAACGCCGGTGATGTAATAAACGCTATAAAATCATCTAATCCTTCTGAATTAAAAGAATCCATTGACAGTTATGGAGAATCTAGTGTATCACTTTCTGATTCATCGGCTGCGACTGTAACGTCTGATATGGTAAACTTCCAGAGGACTCTCCCTGATACAGTTGCAAGCGCTGAATTTGAAGGGGGCATTGTTTATGTGGACGCCACACTCACCAGTGATATTGAATCGGAAGGATTTGCAAGAGAGGTCATACGCAGAGTTCAGGATATGAGAAAAGAACTCGACCTTTCAGTGGAAGAAAATGTTAAAAGCTTGATAAAAATTGATGATGAAAGAGTGGCAGAACTTGTCAAAAACATGGAAACCTACATTTCAAAAGAAGTCCGAGCAGATACACTTGTTATTGGTACGAATATAAGCACAGATGGGGATTATGTGAAAGATTGGAATGTGGAAGGGATACCCATGGAAATTGCAATTTCCCCGCTTGAATCCAGTTCAGGGAATGTATGATATGGATTTTGATACATGGGATACAATCTATCAGAAAATCCTTAGTGATTTTGGGTTTAGTAGAAAAGAGGATGAGAGGTCAGCATTCATACTTTCCGACCTCTTATCCAGTTTATCTTATACCAGTGACCTTTCAATTTTGAGAAAAACCATCAATAAGAAAAATGTCTTGGTTTGTGGTAATGCGCCTTCGCTTGTCGATGATTTAAAAATTTTCGACTTACAAGATTATGTTATAATTGCTGCAGATGGTGCTGTTGAAACGTTAATGAATGCAGGAAATGTTCCGGATATCATTGTCACAGACCTTGATGGGAATGTAGAAAAGGAAATTGATGCAAATTATAAAGGTTCATTGATGGTTGTTCATGCACATGGAGACAACATTGATAAACTTAGAAAATACGTGCCTCATTTTAAAAATGTAATAGGAACTACCCAATCACATCCCTTATACAATGTATACAATTTCGGGGGATTTACGGATGGGGATAGATGTGTTTATCTTGCCAGACGGTTCAGTGCATCAAAGATAGAACTTGCAGGTTTTGATTTTACTGATAAAAATGTATCCGATTTTAAGAGAAAGAAACTTAAATGGGCAGAATGGTTAATTAACCAGGTAACATTATTATAAGAACTTATTTATACATTCGTTATAAACAATATGTAGAGGTTGTATGCAAACTTTAGTAATATGCATCGATAGAGATAATGACCTTGGTGAAAAAGCTCATATCAATACACCTGTAATCGGCAGAAAGAATAACATTGATGCTGCTGTAAAGCTTGCAACAGCCGACCCTGAGGATTCGGATACAAATACAATATTTGGCGGCATACAGGTACTGGATGACCTTTTAAATCGTGGGATTGATGCAGAAATTGTACTTCTTGCTGGTGACAGAAATGTAAATGTTGTAGCAGACCAGCATATCTCCAGACAGCTTGATGAAATATTAAAAACCTATAATGCAAACAATGCAATTTTTATTTCAGACGGTGCAGAAGACGAAACTCTGATGCCCATAGTGCAGTCCAGAATCAAGATAGATTCTGTAAAACGTGTTACTGTAATGCAAAGTGCAAACCTTGAGAGTACCTATTATCTTTTAAAACATGCTTTCAATGACCCCAAAATCTCACAGACCTTTTTTGTTCCGCTGGGGTTGGCAGCTCTTATCTATGCAATATTCCTGCTTATGAATTATCCGGAAGGGGCAGTTATAGGTATTCTGGCGGCGGTTGGTCTCTATATGCTTTATAGAGGTTTCAATCTGGACGACCAGTTCGCTGTGTTTTTAAATAATGTAAAAAACGCCTTTCATGGAGGAAGGTTAACCTTTGTAACTTATCTAACAGCATTTTTGATAGCAGTTATTGCTACCATTCAGGGAACATTGGAAATCTGGACATATTATACACAGGGTGGAATTTGGTATTATGGAATACTTACACTTGCAACAGTTTTTATAAACGAGAGTGTATGGTGGTATACAGCAGCATTTCTGGCGGGATATTCCGGAAAATTGGTTGACCTTAAAGCAAGTGGTAAATCAATCTATCCCTATATGTCTACATTATTTTTCGCGGTGTCCATGGGGTTATTGTTCTGGGGTGCCAGTACGTATCTGCTTTCAATCAACGCATTGTTGAGTTCCCCTGAAATACCAGATTTCGGTCTTCAGTATTTTGTGTATTCCATTATTGGTGCCTTTATAATCGCTTTATTGGGGATGAAAATATCCATTGACAACAGACATGAAAGATATAATGAGCAGTTATCAAATACAGGAACAAAATACACATAATGAAAAAATCGATGTTGTTATCATCGGTGGACTGGCTTTTTCCAGTTTAAAAAGTTTCCAGTTAAATCCTGTAAATACATCATTTGGTAAAGTCGATGTTTATATCGGTAAAATTTCCGACCAAAACATCGCTGTAATTCCTCGACATTCAGGGGAACAATACCATGTACCTCCTCATAGAATTAATTACCGTGCCAACATTCAGGCTGTATATGAACTCAAGGCAGAACGTATAATATCAGTAAATTCAGTGGGGAGTATGAAAAACCACACACTTGGAAGTTTTATATTGTTTGATGATTTTCTGGATTTTACCAAACACCGGATTTCTACCTTTTTTGACAACAAAACAATGCATGTTGATATGTCCCAGCCATACTGTCCGCAAATTAAAAAACATCTTTCCGAATCACTTGTATGCAGAGGTCTCAACTATTTTGAAGGGGTATATGCCTGTACCGAGGGTCCCCGTTTTGAAACAAAAGCTGAGATTAATATGTTGAGCCATTTTGCAGATTTTGTGGGTATGACAGGGGTGCCTGAAGTAATACTGGCAAAAGAACTTGATATCTGCTATGCATCAATAGGTCTAGTTACAAATTATGCATGTGGATTGAGTTCTGAAAGACTTACTGTCGATGAAGTAATGGATGTTGTGAATGATTCCCGTAACCTGCTATATGATGTAATATCTGATACAATATCCCGGTTGCCAGAAAATAGGGATTGTTCATGTATGTGTGCAACCTATAATGCTCGTATATAATCAGGCAATATCCTTGGATGTGTCTATTTGTATTCCGCCTTCTGCAATGTTGAATTTTATGATTTCGGTTTTTGGTGTCATACCCCGAATTTTTGGAACTGAGAGTTTGTTATTGACTTTATCTACACTGTGTTCCAGGTGGACGTCAAAAATAACATCCGATGCATTAAAAATATCGTTTTCAATATCTTCTGAATGGCTGCCTTTTAAACCATAAAGATATGTAAGGCTCTGGATTTCTTTTGTTGATTCATATAACAGATGTAAAATTCTTTTCAAAAGGCTGATATTGACATTTAGGTTCATGAAGAATGTAAAATTATCGATTATTATATTAACATCATCGTTTTTTGCATCATTTATTATATTTTTGAGATTATATTCGGTGAACTCTATTATTTTTGTATCTGCGTATTGATTTCCAATATTGTCACTTATTTCACCACTGGATGTGAGGTAGTATTCACTATAGATATCGATAAAATTAACATTTGATGCATCAAAACCCTGATTAATTATATCCTGATGCACGTACAGAGGTTTACGGTTTGTGGTAAAATAATATGTTTTACGTGCGAGGGTAAATTGGTACAAAAATACTTCAGACATTGATTTGGGGTCTGCAGAAATATATGTCAGCGACCCTGCAGGCAGTCCACCACCAAGAATTCTGTCAAGGGCGAAAATCCCAGTCTGTTTTATACTGGGTACTGAATGTACCTGTTGTTCTTCTAATGGTGGATTTTGTTCCATGTTTTCAAGTTCAACGATTATTCATCCCTCATTAATACATAATAAATTTTTATTATTATATTTTTTTGGTATAGTTGAGGTTTTTACGAGAAATGGGGCGCAGGGGTAGAGAAAGCCCATGAGTTCACTCATGCTCTTAAAATCCATGATTTAAAGAGGGATGAATCGTGCCCCGCTGATGTCTGATCAACTATAGGTGAACTACCGCTGAGCTAAAGACTCAGTGACTTCGGAAGAAGTCTACCTTGAAAGTCTTATTCTTCCAGGGGAGTTCACATCCCCACTATCGGTTATCCCTGAAAGGGAATCACCGATTACCTTTCTCAGAATATTCAATGCTCCATTGATATCGGCATTGATCAGTCTACCTGTAGATGACTGGAAGATACCCCGTTTCG